>JAHHUJ010000243.1 GCA_020024075.1 Psychrobacter sp. | reverse complement strand
TAAATAGAGGTTCATTTATCGAAACTGACGATACTGATGGTATTCGTGATATGACAGTAGCGTGCTTGTTTTTTGTCGCATTTGCTGACATGGCTATCTTTTTGCAAACCCATTATGGCTATTCAGAACAGCTGTTTTGGCAGCATGTGGCACAGTGTATCTTAGATTATCAGCATGACCATCCTGAACATCAAAGTCGTTTTGAGTTATTTGATGTCTTTGCTCAGCAAACCCGTATAGAGTCTTTAGCTAAAAGGCGGCTGTTTGGTGATGCGGTATTCCCCATAAAATATATTAATAACCCACTATACAAAGTAGTGTGTAACGATACTAATGACAATAAAAACCTTTAACAGAAACGACTTTTTTTAATTCATCGCAAAAGAGATAAATGCTATGTTGAGCCTATTTCCAGTACAAACAAAAGACCATCTAAAGGCTAAAGAGATAACCCAGTGGCAATTGATAAACCAGTTATTAGAGTGTTGCCAACTTGAACAGTGGCTAAGTCCTGATAAAGTCACATCTACCTGTAGCGGTGAGTATTTTGGTAAATCACCTCAGCAACAGATTAAAGAAAACAGTCACTTTAATCTAAGTAATCAAGAGCTATATACTCAGCTGCAACAATTAACCCTAACTTATAATAAAGAGTTTGCGGCTGCCCTGTGTAATCACAACACGCCAATGGTAGTGCTTAGATTGTGCAATGATGAGCAGTTACTGCTGCTGACTAACCCACGTCACTGTTCAAAGTGGCAACTAATGAAAGCTTGCCTGCCTATTTTGTTTACGCCTTATGATCCTTGTATCAAAGATACGGAGGGTAGGGACAAAACCAGTAATAGTGCAAGTCAATCTGATACTAAGTTTGATAGGCAGTCACAGGTGATTGATTCAGCTGAGCAATTATTGTCTCTGTTATTACTAGCTATGGATGAAAAAAACACCCTATCTGATGACGGTATTGTAAAGTTGAAGGAGAGCTTGAAAGCGTCATTTTTGGGACAGCAATGGTCAGCGCTGGCCTATATAACTCCATTAGTTTATAAGCAAGAGCATTGGTATCAAAGCCTTATTGCTTCCGAACGATGGGCATCTTTAGCAGACCGCCCGTTTCATCCTTTAGCAAAAGGTAAACTTGGTTTTAAGCAGCAGGATTATCAGCATTATATGGCTGAATTTAGTGAACCCATTTATCTTAATTGGGTAGCAGTAGATAAAAAACATCTTATGTTTTCCACCTTATTAGATCAAATAGAGCTTATTAAGACGCCTGCTCAGTACTTACTTACCCCTCATCAGCAACAAAACTTGCAACAAGAATTACAAGCACGAGGTATTGATGATAGCCATATTGCTATTCCGGTACATCCTTGGCAAATGGCTTACGAAATTGATGAATTCTTTAGGGATGATTTGTCAAAAAAGACAGTAGTTAAACTACGCTTTTGTCAGCTAGTTAGCCATGCTAGCTCATCCATGAGAAGTATGCTGCTATGTGCTGATACGCCTTACAGCATTAAACTGCCTCTTGGTATATATGCTTTAAATTCCAAGCGATACTTGCCAGCCTTAAAGCTTATCAATGCGGAGAAAAACCAAGCCTTGTTATCAAGTGCCCAACAGAGAGATACCATTTTAGATAAGCAAATGTGGATATGGGATGAGCGTTTATGGTGGGGGTATATGCCTCCTGAACACCGTCATGATAAAAGTTCAACCAACCCCTGCTTTTACCAAGAAAAGCCCACGCATCTTGGAGTATTGTTGCGCTGCCTTCCTGAAGCATTATGTGATGATTCAGTGCGTCTATTACCCATGGCAAGCTTGGGAATGACGGTATATCAGGAACAATCCTCTTACCATATCTTTGATGAGCTATTGGAGAGCTTTGGAAGTTTACAGGAAGCTACAGGTCAAGTAAGCACAGAGTCTCAACACCAGTCCAAAACAACCTATACTATGCAGAATAGTGTTATCAGCTGCTTCAGCAATCTTTGCCGAATTTTTTTGGGCACGATGCTACGCTGTATTCGTCTTGGTTTCATTCCTGAGCTGCATGGTCAAAATGTAATTATGGTCATAAGAAACAATCGTTTTAGTGGCCTATTATTGCGGGATCATGATTCGGTACGTATCCATCTACCTTGGCTTGCTCGGCATCAAATAGACGATCCTCAATATTTAAGCCCACCTAATTTTAGAAATAGATTATACAGAGACACCCCTGAGGAACTGATATTTTATTTACAGTCGTTGGGCATACTAGCCAATATTCGTGCCATTATCGAATCGTTAGTGGAACATTATAAATTAGCCGAACTTGCACTGTGGACAATAGTTAGAGAAATAATAGAACAGACATTAGAGCGGTTAGACTTTGATAACGATCAATACCTAGTACTTAAAAAATGCTTGTTAGACAGTCCCTTTTATCCCCATAAAACATTGATGTTGCCTGTCATCGAACGGGGACAACAAGCACATGGCAGTATGCCATCAGGTGAGAGTGTGGTGACAAATCCTATATCCATACAAGCGCTTGATATTCAAAGTCGTTCAAGCAGCTAAGCTAGTTTACCTTAAGTAGTGATTAACACAGCATATGAATATTTCACTCATATAGGACAAATAATGACAAATTTTGTTTCAGACTCCCTTATTGCCGCGTATCAGAAAATTGACACCTCAACTATAGGCCATCTTACAGAGCAGGGGTACCTAGTAGGAATTAAGCCTATACAGAGCTGTAGTCAAGGTTTGGCTGGTCGAGTTGTGACGGTGCGATTAAATTCAGATAATACCGACATAATTAATAAAGCATTACGATTAGCACAGCCCAAAGACGTGTTATGTATCGATGCGCAGATATTAGGTAATAAGGCATGTTGGGGGGCTTTACGCACTTGTGCTGCTATATTTGAGCAGTTAAGTGCTGTTATCGTATTAGGAAAAGTAACAGATTCTAAGGCATTAAAACAGTTGGGGTTTCCTGTATTTGCATTGGGTATCAGTGCTTTGACTACTCACAAATCTATGGGTGAACAGGGTGAAATTAATTGCTATTTAAAATACCAAGCAAATGATAATAACACGGTTACTATAAATT
>JAHHUJ010000242.1 GCA_020024075.1 Psychrobacter sp. | reverse complement strand
GCAGATGCAGTAGATCACACTGCCGATAAGCCGGTATTTAACCAAATTGTTAGCTTACGTGATAACTATAAACCAGAACAGTAAAAGCTATAAGCCAGAGCAATAAGGCTATAAGCCAAAACAATAAGCTGTTGATGTCCCAGACTTATGAAACTCATAAGTAGGAGGCGCCATAAAGAAAAGAGGAGCTATATTTAGCTCCTCTTTTTTATGGATAGTTTTTTATAAATAGATTTTTATCAATGATTTATTTTAGAGACGTTCTCAGGGCTTAGACCTAAGCAATATTCTCTTATTTTGCAGTGACTAAGTGTTCAGTACCAAACTCTTTACGTTTATTGGCGAAGAATCTATCTAATCTGTCCATAGCATTTTCTAAATCGAACAAGTTAGGCAGGAAGACCACGCGGAAATGATCGGGTGCGTCCCAGTTAAAGCCAGTACCTTGAACCATCAATACTTTTTCTTCAATTAACAAATCCATCATAAACTGCATATCATCTTCGATAGGATAGATAGTGCGGTCTAATTTAGGGAAGCAGTAGAAGGCACCTTGCGGCATAGTGCAAGAAATCCCAGGAATGGCATTTAAACGCTCAACAGCCAATACTCGCTGCTTGTACAAACGCCCAGATTCAGCGGTCAAATCTTGCATACTTTGATAGCCGCCCATCGCCGTTTGAATGGCGTGTTGAGCGGGCACGTTGGCGCACAGTCGCATTGATGCCAACATATCTAAGCCTTCAATGAAGTCGCTGGCATACTCTTTATTGCCCGATAGCATTAACCAGCCTGCACGAAAGCCTGCGATACGGTGTGATTTAGACAAGCCATTGTAGGTCAGGGTTAACACATCTTGGGCTAACGTACACATAGGGGTGTGAACCGCATCATCATACAAAATACGGTCATAAATCTCATCTGCCATTACTACTAAGTTGTATTCACGAGCCAGCTCAAGAATCTCTAGTAGCACTTCATTTGAATACAACGCGCCTGTTGGGTTATTGGGATTAATAACCACGATACCACGGGTTTTATCGGTAATCTTCGAGCGGATATCTTCAATGTCAGGCTGCCAGTTTTGATCTTCTTTACAGCGGTAATGGACAGCAGTACCCCCTGCTAAGTTAGCTGCTGCGGTCCATAGAGGATAATCTGGCATTGGAATGAGCACTTCATCACCATCATTCATCAGCGCTTGCATGGTCATAACGATAAGCTCTGACACCCCGTTGCCCAGATAGACATCACGAACATCTACCGCAGATAATAAGCCTTTTGCTTGATAATACTGCAGAACCGCTTTACGGGCGGAGAAAATACCTTGAGAGTCTGAGTAGCCTGTCGCATTATGCAGATTTAGCGCCACATCTTGTAGGATTTCATGAGGGGCTTCTAAATTAAAAGGAGCCGGGTTTCCCACGTTTAGCTTTAAAATTCTTTGACCTTGCGCCTCCATTTGATTGGCAGTCTTTAATAGGGGGCCACGGATGTCGTAGCAGACATTTTGAAGTTTGTTAGATTTTTTTAAAGGTTTGCGTGTGGGCGTAGGGGCTGTATTGGTCATGGTACGGTTACTCGTGCTTTGATTAAAAGACTGGGGGTTGGTAGTAGAGTCTTGCGTTTCAGGGTCTAAAGGATCTGAAGAGTCAGCTGAGTTAGTAGCGGCATCTGCTAATTCACCGCGTAACAAATAACCTTCAGAGCAGCCTAAGATAGCTGCTAGAGCTGGAAGCTTTGAGGAGACAATACCGTTTATGCCTCGCTCCCAATTCGATATGGCACCACGGCTTACTTTGGAGCCAGCGTCCGTCATGGCAGTTGCCAGTTGCTCTGCGGTTAATCCTTTGGCTTTACGCAGCTTACTAAGCCGTTCTCCTTGAGCCTTGTACTCTGATTGCTCACTCATAGTGACTACTCTTCTCTAACTATTAAAATAAATATAAGCATTAAAATGTTCATAAGAGACAGGGCTAATAAAATAACAATTATTAGCTTATGCAAGATATTATTGCATAAGTAAATATTTTGCAACAGTCAAAATGCAAGTAAAACTTGCATTCGATATTAAGCATACTCTTCTTATTGAATTAATTGTCTCAGCAGTATGCAAAAAAGACCTGTAAAATAGATGGTTTAGTAATTAAAATCAGTCAGTTAAGCTTATCGGCTACTGTCTTTTTATCATTATGTAACGAATCGTGAAGTTTGGTGCTAAATTAGCTGTTTTAGCAGTTAGTGCTTGAAGCAAAAGGTTTTATCCTCATTAATTAACCTAGTTTCACTAAATGAATAACACAGTCACACTGGTATTGGCGTAAACAAATAATCAATACTCTAGCTAGATACAGAATTTATTAAAATAAAATGAGTTAACAACTATTATAAGTAAGGATGAGTTATGCAAGATTCTCAATTAACCAAAGAAGAGATTGCCCAATTAACAGAGGCAGATTGGCGTGAACGCCTCAGCGACTCCGAGTATTTTGTACTACGTAAAAAAGGCACTGAGCGTCCTTTCACTGGAGTTCACAATGATATGAGTGAGCAGGGAATCTACCGCTGTAAAGGGTGTGGCGCTAAGTTATTTGACTCCAATAATAAGTTTGATGCTGGCTGCGGTTGGCCAAGCTTTGATGCTACAATTGAAGAGTCGGCGGTTGATGAACACCTAGACACCTCTCATGGTATGCGTAGAGTTGAGGTGACTTGTAGCAACTGCGGAGGTCACTTAGGCCATGTATTCCCTGATGGGCCAAGAGAGACCACGGGACTAAGATATTGTATTAACTCTGTGGCGATAGATTTAGAGCCAAAAGCTTAAGCCTGTGATTAACTATAGAATACTGGATATAGACAACGCTAGTTCACATTAAGGATACACACATGACAACAATTTATGAGTTTAATGCCAAAGACTTAAATGGCAATGAGGTTGACTTTAATCAATTCAAAAACAAAGTATTATTAATCGTTAATACCGCTAGCAAATGTGGGTTCACCCCGCAGTTCGAAGGCTTAGAGAGACTGCATCAAAGCTATAAAGATCAAGGCCTAGTGGTCATTGGCTTCCCTTGTAATCAGTTTGGCAGTCAAGACCCTGGCAGTAATGAAGAGATTGGTGAATTCTGCCAG
>JAHHUJ010000241.1 GCA_020024075.1 Psychrobacter sp. | reverse complement strand
TTTAACTGTACACATCCAATGTTAAGTTGAGTCATAGCCGCCTTCTGTCTTTGCACATTATGTTAATAGGGTATTAATAGAGCTGTTCCCTTAGTTATTAGGCTTAAGTTACTAGGCTTATTAGAGTAGCATGGAAAGAGTAAGCAATCTATGCACCTTCAATAAGCCTAATCTTCAAAAATAAGCCTAACTATCCAAGAGTAGCTTGCCAAGAGTAGCTTGTGCTTTTGTTTAAAAATATATCTCGCCCTTATTATTTTTATAAAAAGAAAATCGTTTACTCTGAAAGTCAGTTGAGGTATTTTTTTATGAGTGTGGATGGTAAATTTTTATCCTCTTTTAGAGGGTAATTGTGTCATTATAGCCAAGATGATCCGCTACTTTATCTAAAAACCCAGTCAATAAAACCTTATGATAAATGACTAAAAGCTATCTATAACCTATAGCTAGTAGCCAACTGAAAAATAAAATGCAACAAACTATTGAGAACACAACAACCTATGATGAGTCCCTCTTTTAATTTAGGTGTTAACCTATCTACTGCACAAAAGCTGACCCCACAGATGCAGCAGGCCATTAAATTGCTGCAGCTTTCAAGCTTAGAGCTTGAGCAAGAAGTTCAAATGAAGCTAGACAGCAATCCTTTACTTGAGCGAGTAGAGGAGGATGAAATTAGTGCTGAAGACTTTAATAGCCTCGAAGAGCTGACTCGACTAGAGCTAGACGCGGAAGCGCAAAAGGAAGTTTATCAGTTGTCTAATGATCATGCAGAGGGTTTTGAGAATGATGATTATAAAGCAGACAGTCATGAGACAGCGGATTATGAAGAGTATGCGTATGGTACCGGAGTAGATTCGCAACAGACAGCTAAAGGTGACTTGAGTGCCTCAGCGGAGGACGATCAGCTAAATGTAATGGAGATTACAGCCAGTAGTAGCCTACAAGCTACTGAGAATAAAAACGGTGAGACAGAAGGTTTTACTGAAGGTCAAACGCTAGGGGAGCTGCCTATTGATACTGGCTGGGAGGATGTCTTTACTCATGGAAGTACTGCTTTAGCTCGTCCCGACACCCAAGGTATGAGTGACTACCAAGGTGCTACCTCAGTTACTTTACAAGACCATATACGTTGGCAATTAAACTTTAGTCATTTAAATCAGCAACAATCCTTGATTGTCGACTATCTGATAGACGCTATGGATGACAGCGGCTTTATACAAGTAGATATGGCCGATTTAAAAGCAAGCTTTGATGAGATGGCCAGCTTCTATGATTGGGAGAATCGTATCGAGTATGAGCACATAGAAGCCGTTATTCAGTTAATACAATCTTGTGAGCCATTAGGAGTGGGAGCTAGAAGCTTAGCTGAGTGCTTACAAATCCAGCTACGCAGCCTAGAAGAAACGGTGCCTTTTCGAGAGCAGGCATTACGTCTGTTAGATGAGCATCAACTACTGGTGGCTAATAATATCAAAGAGCTGATGCATAGAACTGGGCTAAAAAACAGTGATATTGGTCCTAGTCTAGAGTTAATTCGGACTTTAAGTGCGGCTCCTGGATTGGTTTTTTCTACCGCACAGCCTGATTATGGCAGACAGCCTGAAGCTTATGATATCCCAGATGTTCTGGTGTATTTGGTCCATAATTCAGAGTCAAAACAAGGGGTGTGGAAAGTAGAATTAAACCCTGAGACTTTGCCAAAACTTAGAATTAATCAAGAATATGCCAGTCTGATTAAACGGGGTGATGACAGTCCAGACAATGTCTATTTACGCGATAACTTAGTAGATGCCAGATTATTTATTCGTAGTATTGAAGAGCGCAATCAAAACCTGCTGAAGGTAGCAACTAGCATCATCAAGCTGCAACAAGACTTCTTATTGCAGGGGCCGACAGCCATGAAGCCGCTTATTTTAAAAGATATTGCAGAGGCGGTGGGGCTGCATGAGTCTACTGTTTCCAGATTGACCACCAGCAAAAGCATCTTAACGCCGCAAGGTTTATTTCCACTAAAATACTTCTTCTCATCGCACGTCTCCAGTGATCAAGGTGACATTTCCTCTACGGCGATTAGTGCCATGATACAGGAATTAATACAACAAGAAGATTCCAAGGCACCTTTGTCAGACAGTGCTATAAAAACCCTTTTGCAGCAGCAGGGTATAGATATAGCCAGACGCACGGTGGCCAAATATAGAGAGGCGATGAATATCGGGTCCTCTACTCAAAGGAAAGTTAAGTTTTAGCAAATAGGTCTTAAAAAACAGGTTTTAGAGAATAATTCTTCAAAAAAGAGGTTAAAAATACAAGAAATTCAGAAATATTTTAACAAGCCATTAGCATAGTCGTCGAGGCCAGTATCAGCATAGCGAAGGCTTGTTTTTAAAATAAAAAAATTTCAGATTATATAGTATTTATTTCTCAATACGAGATATTTTTACATTTGTTAACAATAAATATGCTTGTGCAATCCTTATTTTCATGGCAAATTAAAACTATCCCAACCAATATAAACCAGCATAGAGGTTGGGGGAAAAGTAAGTTTAAGACGGATTTTAAAGGTTACTTAAAAAGCTGATGCCCAAGCTACACCGTGGAGTTTAAGCCTTAGTTAACCAAACTGGTTAAAAAATACTTAAGCAAAACAAGGGTATACCTAATGACTTGAACAAAGAACTAATGATATCACCTTATTTTTAAAGGAATAACCCATTAGGTCAGTCATTAATTAAAAGTCACTTTGAGCCAGCAAGAGCTGCTCAGATCATAATAAGGATGTAAGCACTATGAACATTTCAATTACTGGCCATCACATCACAATTACTGACGCTATGAAAGATATGGTTATGGACAAGCTTTCAAAAGTTGAGAGACATTTTGACCAAATTCAAAGCATTAAAGTGATTCTGTCGCTAGACAATAACCGCAGCGATAATAGCAATAGTGGTAAAAACAATCATAAAGCTGAAGCACTTATGCGAGTAGCAGGTCAAGAAATGTTTGTACAGTCATATGATGACGATATGTATAAAGCCATTCATGAAATGACAGATAAACTAGACCGCCAAGTTCGTAAATATAAAACCCGTATTGATCGTAAAACCCGCGCTTCTAAACGCAAACAACGTTTTGCTTTGCCTACAACAGAGCCAGTTGCCGAATCATACGCTTATTAGG
>JAHHUJ010000240.1 GCA_020024075.1 Psychrobacter sp. | reverse complement strand
TCATGACCCGAAAGATCGGTTTTTAGATAAGCGTAATCAATTTCGGCGTAAGTGCCGTCATTAAAGAAGCCTTTGATATCTTGACCTGAACGGTCAATACCTGCAGCATGAGTAAGAGAAGCGATGGGAAGAGCTAGAAGAGCAAGCGTTAGCTTAGAGATAGGGAACTGTTGTGACATTTGAAATCCTCCATGAAAAATAATAGACACACAGTACTTATTGCTAATAGCAAAATAGTTAATCAGGTGTCAGGCCATCCAGTGCCAAGTATACTGTGCTCTTAAGTATCCGCTAGGTACATTACAGATATTACGGATAGGTAAGAGCTAGTAAATCGTGTAATTATCATAATCAAACTGTATAAATATAGCAACCTTTGATTTAAAAACTAATTTAAATAAAAAAAGTAGCCCACATTGGCTACTTCTTTATTCTAGCTGATTATAACTGACTATTTATCCTGGTATGAAAGCTTAACGCCTAGTGCAAAGCCGTCATTGTCTTCAAAGTTAGAAACAATAGTGCCACTTGATAATGCACCTTTGGCATCACCAAACTTTAGGTATTTACCTCCGGCAGAGATGGCCCAGTTTTTATTCATATTATATTTTGCCCCTAGACCAACACTATAATAGCCTTCAATTGGACCTAATGAAGATACAGGGTTACCAGCACCACTATCCCAGCCCACTGTTCCAGATATAGCTAAATTATCAGCAACACGCTTAGCTAATCCAAGATCAACTTTCCACTGATCATCACTATAAGCGATTAATGGTCCTTTGGTTATCGAAGTGTATTTTGGTGGAACAATTGCAAAGTCAGACCAAGGCACATAACGGACATTTACAGTGGCTAATGTGGTTCGGTTAAGTCCAGTTTGGAAATCAAAGTTAACTGACTCAGGGGTGGTCAAATCTATTTGAGTTTGAAAATCATTGCCTGAGAATACTTCATTAGAGTCCATCTCATGTTCAATCTCAGAGCGGTACGTTAAAGCAGCTTTTAGTGCCTTTTCAGGTTTACTATAAGCAAAACCTGCTAACCATCCCATGGCATTATCTGATGACAAAGTGGCATCATAACCATCAAAAGGACCATAAGCATCACCACGTATCTCAAGCTCAGCGGCTGCCTTTTGATATACGGGACCAGCATATACTTGTACATTTTTAGCTGCACCAATTTTGGCCCCTAAAATACCAGTTAAGTTATAAGTGCGAAGACTTACATCTGTACCCTCACCAGCCGTCTGTGATGTACTAGAAGAGACAAAATTACTTTCACCCTTATAACCAGCTTCTGCACCAAAAGGTTCGTCATATAGAACACCGACACTAAAAGTATCATCAATATCTGTTTTTACCCCATAACGGAAGAAGTCATAAGTTTTGAATATATCTCCAGTTTTGTTATTTGCTTTGTCCACACCACTAATATCGGCGTTAATATAAGTATAAACGGTTTCCGCATAGGTGCCATCTTGTAAAAACGCACTAATATCCTGACCAGAACGGTCAATACCCGCAGAGTGTGATAAAGAGGCTAACGGCAGGGTCAATAAGACAAGGGTAAGCTTTGAAAAGGTAAAAGGTGTTGACATTTGAAACGCTCCATAAGAAAAATTAATTCTCGTAACATAAGCCATTAAACTGGCCTATTGAGAACTTGGTACTTCCTGTACCAGACATGCTAAATGCCTGATGCTAGTGAAAAGTATCGCAGCATCAATTAACATGTTTAAATTGAAACGCTTAAATAGCAATATTTTTTTATTTTTATTTTGATTATAAAAAAAAGCAGCCAAACGGCTGCTTTCTTACAAACACTAAATTAACTTAAAATTTACTTATCTTGATAAGATAATCTAACCCCTAAAGCAAAACCATCGTTGTCTTCAAATTTGCTAACACCATCGCCATTAGGGATAATACCATCAGCATCTCCAAGCCATAAGTACTTACCACCGGCAGCTATAGCCCAGTTTTTATTAATATCATATTTGGCACCAAGACCGACGCTATAATAGCCTTCAACTGGACCTAATGAAGTCACAGGGTTACCCGCACCACTGTCCCAAGCTACTGAACCAGATACTGCTAAATTATCTGCGACTCGCTTGGCCAGACCTAACTCTACTTGCCATTGGTCATCGTCGTAGTCAATTAAATTCAATCCTTTTGGATATCTGCTTTTGGTTGCTTCATTATATAGAGGTGGCGTTACTGCAAAATCGCTCCAAGGTACCCAGCGTACTTTAGCCATTACTAGAGTGGTAGGGTTAATACCCGTTTGGAAATCAAAGTTAACTGACTCAGGTGTAGTCACTTCCATTTTATTAACTTGTTTTGGTTCATCACCAGTTAATGCTAATAATGGCATGTATTCGCCAACATTCATACTATGATCAATCTCTGAACGATAAGTCAAAGCAGCTTTTAGACCAATTTCTGGTTTACGATACTGAAAGCCGGCAATCCAACCATAGTCCGTATCTGGATTTAAATTTAAGTCATAACCCGTCGCAGTTAGATAAGCATCACCACGTAAGCTGACATCCGCTTTGATGCGCTGAGCTACCGGACCACCATAAACTTGGAATTGCTTTTTATCACCGAACTTCATGCCTACTAGACCAGTTAAGCTTTCAGAACGAACCTCAACATTGGTCCCTTCGGTATTATCAAGAGCCTGATCTAAACCCTTTTGTAAGCCTACTAAGTTCTTATATTTAGCCTTACCTTCTTCTAATTGAGCCTTACCTTCTTCTATTTGAGGTTGTAGGACTGGTGCTAACGCAGGATTATTTTTTAATGCGGCTTCTGCTAGTTCTAATTTTTGACGACCTGCTTCTATTTTTGCGCCTGTATTATCAACTAAGTCTTTCAAACCTGCTACATCTGTAACACCTGCCTTAGCAAGCTCTTGATTTCCAGAAATAATCCCATTTACTACATCTGTAGGAGCCCCACCGAATATACTGCTATTATCGTAATCAGCCGCAGCACCCCAAGGCTCATCATACAATACACCGACACTAAAGGTATCATTAATATCTGTTTTAACCCCATAATGGAAGAAGTCGTAGTCTTCAGCGATATCTTTTATTTTATTACCTTTTTTATCTTTACCAGTCACATCAGCATCGATATATGTATAGACCGTTTCAGCATAAGTACCATCTTGCAAGAAAGCAGAGACATCTTGG
>JAHHUJ010000024.1 GCA_020024075.1 Psychrobacter sp. | reverse complement strand
TCAGCTCCCTATACCCTAAAAGCCCCCATTCATTAACTTGAGTGGGGGCTTTTTCCTTTGTGTAAGTTTTATTTTTAGGTTTAACTTTTAAATCTAATATTGGGCTTATTTATTCTTATGGGGAAATAAGCTACTATTGTAGTTATAGATTATTTTAAACTTATAAAGGATTAGTTTATGATCACCTCAACAGTCGAATACCAAGGTAACCTACGTACTCAAGCTTTACATTTGCAATCCAATAATCAGATTATTACCGATGCACCAACAGACAACCACGGTAAAGGTGAGGCATTTTCACCAACTGATTTACTGGCTACCAGTTTAGCCAGTTGTATGCTGACTATTATTGGCATTAAGGCTGAAAGTATGGGAGTCGATGTCGTTGGCACTAAAGCTGAAGTGACTAAAACAATGGCGGCAGATCCTAGACGAGTGAGTGAAGTGAAAGTGAGTATTCAATTTGCTAAAAATTTCGATGAACGCACCCGTAAAGTGCTAGAAGCTGCTGCATTAACTTGCCCAGTGGCCAAAAGTATTCACCCTGATATCAAGCAGGACGTAACTTTTAGCTATGTCGCGAGGTAGCGAGTAGCTAAACAATAGGAGAGCAATATGTCAGTCAAGACTTTACTAATAGTTGCTCATGCACCATCAGTAAATACTCAGAAACTAGCACAAGCAGCCTTTGATGGCGCTAATCATGTTGATTTAGAGGTCAAAGTAATCCTGAAATCACCGCAAGATACTCAGTCTGAGGATGTGCTTGTTGCTGATGCCTTATTATTAGGAACGACTGAGAATTTGGCTTACATGGCAGGATTGACCAAAGACTTTTTTGACCGCTGTTATTATCCAGTACTTGAGGAAAAGCAAGGATTGCCGTTTGCGGTTTATATTCGAGCAGGACATGACGGTACAGGCACTAAGCTTGCTTTGAAAACCATTACCACGGGACTACGTTGGGAGTGGACTCAAGAGGCTTTAATTTTGCAAGGGGAGTGGCAAGAGGGTTTTACCACGCAAGTTGAAGAGCTTGCTATGACATTGGCAGCTGGGTTAGAGGCCGGTATTTATTAGTAGAGCCTACAAAGGAAGCTATTTAACTAACCGCTTCTTTATTTTATCTGTTGTTCCAAGATTTTTAATGTGGTTTTTTGGCTTGATAGTGTTTTAGACCAATAGTTCTAAGTGTGCCTCTATCGTCCACATCCTTGATGATTAGTGACCATTCATTGTTTATTCTCACAGTATCGCCAGGAACAGGAGGCGCATTAAGGTTGGCTTTGATAAATTCAGCAACGGTTTGTTGCCACATATTGATAGGATAGCCCTCTTTGTTATAGCTAACCTTGGCGCTGGGCGGAGTAGAAGGGATATTTTCATCAAAGAAAGGAAGGTCACCTAATTTTACATTAGGGGAGATCATCCAGTCGCCATAGAAGTCCTCAACCGCTCTTCTATCTAATTTAATATCATTGTAAATACGAGCAATTTTAGCAGCATGATTACCTCTAAGGCCGTACCAAACCCTATCACCGTATCGTAGGGTGGTTTCTTTATCTACTACGATTATTTCTTCATTACGGATTAAAGCAAAAACAGCAATTTCATCATTACTAATGGTGGGAGAGATATCCAAAGGATGACGACCCATTGCGAAAGCACCTGGCTTTACCTCAAACTCATATAGGGTAATACTGGCTTGATCAGAAACCCAAATCTCCATCTGCTCATCAGGTTCGGGGCTATTAGGCACGCGTACCTTGAACAGAGTAGACATAAAGGGAATTGTGCTACCTTGAAGTATCAAAGATAAGATTACCACACCAAAGGCGATATCAAATAGTAAAAAGGCATCGTCTAGACCTGCAATGACAGGTAATATGGCCAGAGTAATGGGCACAGCACCACGTAGTCCAACCCATGAAATAAAGCCAATTTCGCGGTCTTTAAAACCAAAAGGTTTAATGCTTGAGTAGACGGCAATAGGACGCGCTATTAAAATCATAAATGCCGCGATGGCAACGGAGTAGTGCCAGACGTGTATGACGTTTGATGGTGTCACTAATAGTCCTAATACCACGAACAATACGGCTTGTGATAGCCAAGCAAAACTATCCATTACACGAAGGACGTGCTCTGTTGCACGAACTTTATTATTACCAATAATTATTCCTGCCAAATAGACTGCTAAGAAGCCACTACCGCCAATTAAATTAGTCGCTGCAAAGACACCTAGTCCTGCAGACATGATTAGGATTGCATACATACCAACGGCAAGATATAGCTTTGGTAACAGCTTAGAGAGTAGGTAACCTGAGAGTACGCCCATGAGTAACCCTAGGCCCATTTGTTGTGCTAATAAGCCAATAAATCCAAGTAATGTTTGGTTGTTAGGGTCCACGTTAAGGGCAATTAAACCCGTAACTAACAAAATTGCAAAAGGGTCATTTGCACCAGATTCAAGCTCTAGTGTGGCTTGAACTCTATCATTTAGCTTTACGCCACCGTTTCGGAGTAATGAAAATACGGCAGCGGCATCAGTAGAGCCAACAATGGCTGCCATCAATAACCCTATCCGCCAATCGACAGCAAGTAACCAAGTAACAAATATACCTAGCACCAAAACTGTGGCAAAAACTCCCCATGTGGCTAAAACAATTGCAGGCTTTAACCCGACTCGGAATGATTTGAAAGAGGTTCTTAATCCACCATCTAACAGAATACAAGCTAATGCGGCTTGTCCTATGAAATTAGCAATACCATATTGGGAAAACTCAATACCTAAAATCCCCTCTTCACCAGCAAGCATACCTATTACTAGAAACAAAAGGAGTAGAGGTAGGCCTAAACGAGCAGATAATGTGCTGGCTAAAATGCTGAAGAAAATCAGTAGCGACGCTACTAGATAGATGATATTTAAGGTTTCCATCTTAAAGATTAGTCCTAGTGAGTTAGTTCTGGTTATGCAAACTTAGGTATAAATTATAGGCGGAGTACAGTGGTCATAAAGGAGTAGGGGCTATTGTATTGTTGTAGCATTCGATGGTTGTGAGATAAAAAAGAATTTGAGTTAAAAAATACAGGGCGTTTAACTTAAAAAGCGCTAAGACTGAGATAATATATTGCTGCCTGAAAGCGTTATCTTTGAGGCAAATTATTTGTTCAATCTGTACTATTTTTATGATTACGAGGTGAATGCTAAGCACACCCTGTTGCTCGAATGCATTGTTGTTTGGATATATATTTATTCGAATGTTTTAATGTTTGGAGGGTTTAAGGTCACAGTGATATGTTTATTAATTGAACAGCTGTGTTTTTTTATGTTTAACCACTCAGTTACTATTAATTGATTCATTATAATGAGGTTTGTGTCAGCGGTAAATTGTTGTTCAGTTAACAAATATGGCAATAATAAAAACGCGATAAGTTATCTTATCGCGTTTTAGTAAAGGTATGTTAGTTTCTATCCCTATGCCAGAATAGTTGTCACCTCAAACTTGTTTTTGTGTTTAAGTTTAAGGCTTATTAACCTGTTTGCTGATAAGGTTTTCTAGATAATCCATAGGGTTATAATTTTCAGTAGGATTGAAGTTAAAGTCAAATTTGTTTTCACTATCTACGCCATTAGTACCGATTGTAGTTGTGTTGCCCCCAACATTAAGTTGGTCATTATCGGTGTGAATACCAACTGGAGTAGTTTGGGTGGTAGTAGAATCACTGTGCTCCACCTCCAGCCCAACTATAGGTTTAACGCCTGCAATGGTGCCGTTTTTGATGTCAGAGACAATTTGCTCAGCGGCATTTTCAGGTGTAATTTCTACTGGAGAGCCTTGCGCTCCAATAGCTATTTCAACTTTAGTTTCATTGCTGTGGCCTTGCAAGATTTCATTGGTTACATTGCCTGCAACATTGCCTTGTAGATTGCCCGACTCTAGGCTACTTCCACTAATATTCACATCACCGCCCACATTAAGAGTGGCATCTTGACCGATGTTCACATCAGCAGGGGTGTGCGATAGGCTGTCTCCGGTATCGACTCCGACATTGATGCTACCCGTTTGTGGGACCAATACGTCGTCTTTCTTCTCCATATTAAGGGTACCACCGAGATTAACTGAGGTATGCTGATCAGAGTTGCTACCTGCAGAGATATTCAAGTTGCCTTCAGTATTAATATTAGCGTTATCAGCGCTAACGTTGGTATGACTGATATTGACGCCTTGATCAGCATTAATATTTAGCTCATCAGCCTTAACATTGCTAGTAGCAGAAGTCTGGCTTTGGCTTGATCCGGCACTAATATTACCACCAAGCTCTAAGCTGCTGCCACCTGATCCGACATCAACGTTAGCACTCACTGAACCTGAACCACTATGAGCGTTACCTGTAGTGCCTGAAATATTAGCCGTACCGGTGTTAATATTAAGCTTACCAGTATCAACATTGGTGCCTTGAACGTTGACAGTACCGCTTTCATTATTGGTTGAAAGATTTACATTACCTGCGCTAACGTTATTATTGACACCCTCAACCGAGGTTCCGCTATGACCATTAGCACCGACGGATACGCCAACCGATGGCTTTGGTGTTGGTTTATCTAGTGCCAGACCACCTACGTTTACCCCTAGGTCGAAGCCGCCACCGGATTCATTACTGGTGTTATTAGACTGTGCTAAGGTTACTTCATTACCTGCATCGATATTTAAGTCGCCAGGGGTAGTGATATCACTTTGTGAGACCACGCTATTATCACCGTGGATATTAACATTAGCGCCTTCAATAGTGCCTGGTTTGGCCGTGGTAGTTCCCGCATCTTCATGTTGGAAATTGGCTGAAACCCCAATTGAGCCTTTAGGACTTGCTCCTTCAAGACCGCCAAGGCCAAGATTGATACTTGCGCCGCCCGAATTACTAGTATTGTGGGTGCTATCAAAACCTGAGCCAATAGTGACGTCTTTACCTGAAAGGTTAACATCACCGGTCGCCTCATAATGGGTGCCTTCATCGTTGAGAGCATTATCCGCTTTTTCGTTGATAGTACCTGCAGTGATGGTAGTGCCTGAACCTTGAGTCTCAAGGGTTTTATTGCCAGAGCCACTGGCACCAATATTTAGACCAGCACTAAGGCCACCGTCATAACCTGCTGAGCCTGAGATGCCTATATTAACATCGACATTTTTGTCAGAGGTGCTGTGAGTACTATGCGCTTGGTCATGAGTGATATTATTCGCTTGCTCATTGACAGTGTCTTCGGCAGTGATCTGGGTGCCCGAATGGTGAATATCGTTATCTGCACTAATATTGACATTTTGGCCACTTAAATCGCTAGCAACTGGGCTAGTTGTTTGATCAGATTTTTGCTTATTATTAACATCAATTCCTAGTCCAGCGGTTACGCCAGTGGTATCAACTTTACCACTAGCGCCAATAAAGACATCAGTATGGTTGCTGGCAACAGTGTGACTATCATTCTGGGCCGAGGTGGTAACATTATTGCCGCTGACATTAAGATCGTCTTCGGCTTTTACGCTACTGCCAGCAATATTGACATCACCGCCTTTTAGGTTGGTTGTACCTCCTGAAACCAAAGAACCTGCTACTTTTTTGGTGTCATCAGTATCTATATTGTGAGTGATGCCGAAACCTAAACGCCAGCTTGCAGAAATATCTTCAAGTGTTGGCGCCTTGCCATCTGCTACAAAGCCAATAGAGGTATGTTCAGTGGTGACATTATGACCGTCGCTAGCGCCTACGATATTTAATTGCTTACCAGCTTCCAAATCAAGTAAGCCAGCAGCTTTTACTTGGCTACCAACTATATTGATATTTTGGTCAGTGACCAATTGTAGATTGGTATAAGACTCTAATACCGACTCTTTATTTTTGGTATCAGTGGTAGTGGTGGTAGTCACATCGATGGGAATATCGAAAATAGTGCCGGTACGATGTAAGTCTACATTGGTGGTGGTCTCAGTGGCGCCTTTGATATTGAAATCGCCATGCGGAGAATTTAAGTAGGAATGATTTACCGCCAACACCCGACTACCAGTAAGATCTAAGCCGTCACCTGCATCAATATACAACAGGTTGCTAGCTTGTACGTCAGCACCGTTTTGAGTGATGATAGTGGTGTCATTGTTGTCTGTTTGTGAGCCAAATAGACCACCCCAGTAAGTGACTTTGTGATCAATATTGTGGGTGGCTTTACTGGTTTCAGCGCTAAAAGAAACCTTGCCAGGCGTCTTAAATTCCATGTCTTTAGCGGCTATTTGTGTTCCGGCATATTGCTGATCGTCACCGCTGGTCATCACTGCTTTGTTGGCAAGAATGGCAGAGGGAATATAATAGTCTTTACTGGCTGATTCAGAATCAATCACTCGTTTTAGAGCAATAGTACCCAGTCGATCTTCATTGGTAATATTATGAAACTCATTGGCATTACCCCCAGTCATTTGAATTTGGTCTTTTGCATTGAGACGGATAACAGGGGCGATAATCTGGGCCGAGCCAGTGGAAAGGGTGCCGGTTTTGGCATTGACATTGACATCATTACTGCGGATATCAGTACCATAGAGCGCCGTTACTTGGTCAGTATGGAATAAAGTCTCTTCTTTTAGACCACCCTTTTGGGTATTGGTGGAGCGATAGATAGTGTTAATTGTTTTTTCGCCATCCAGATTTACATTGGCTCCTTGCAGATTGACTTTGTCACTAATGACTCGAGTGCCGGTAAGCGATAAATCTTTTACGGTTTGGATATCGGTATTTTTGGCACTGATCTTGGTTGGGGTATAGTGTTGCCCGATTTGCAGGGTGGTTGAGGTGATCAGTGGCGAATCTTTTTTGGAATACTGTTTTTCAAAATCTTGCACTGCACCGTGCATATTTAAATTACCAGCTCTGGCCTCAAAGTCCGAAGCTTTAAAATTTACCCCTTCTACATCTACTGTAGCACGGTCATCGGTACTGTGTAGTTTGATACGTCCGGCCTGCATACTTCCCAGTAGATTGCCATCTAATACTCGGGCATTGGCTCTACCGATAGACTTCGCAGTTAAGCTACCATCTGGGTTAATATCGACATCGTTACGTCCGATAATGACATTCACCGCATCAGCATTTTCGATGTCCGCGTCTAAATATAGCTGCGGAGCAATAAAGTCTATTACTTTGCTGTCATCGAATTTAACACCACGGGCGACACGTAAGCCGCGATCATTATTGGTATTATAGCCTGAGAGTCTGCCATTAGTGATCTCAGGGGTACCGACTGCCAAGCTCACTCGAGGGGTATTGATAAAACCGCACCCTTCACAAGCTATGCCATTTGGGTTGGCAAGCACATAGTCGGCTGCCATACCAAACACTTCCTGTTTACCCAGTAGCAAAGAGGGGATACGGCTAACCACCTCATTTAAAATTACAGTAGCGGCTTGATCAGTGTCTTTGAAATTTGAGTTGGCACCTAAGTTGCCGGCAAGCACCGATTGGCCACTTTGGGTTGAGTTATTAAGCACTGCACCTGGCTCATAAACATTAAATTGATGGTACTTATTATGCGATAAGCCTTGCGCGTTCGGAGCATTAATATCTACCACTTCAACGCCATTTGCTTGTTTTTGTACTTTAACATTACCCTGCGGTCGGATATCTGCTAATGCTGTACCAGAAAGGGAAGCGATAGCGATAAAGGCGGTAATACGCCCTGTTACCGATAATTTCATTGATTTCATCTTTTGCCCTTAAAGATTGAAGTTGCCCTAAAAGTTTAATAGCTATTTCATAACTAGCCTGTTATAAAGAGCTGGTTATAAAGAAACAGTTAAGTAAGCTGTTGTATTTTCATAAAATATTATAAACTAGATGTGTGATGCTCTTATGAAACCTTTGTGACAGAAATAGATAATAAAAGGCATCTAAGTGTTGTAGAGATTGACTATTTTTAAAGAAAAAAAGAGCGGATAGCCGGGGTTTTAGACCAACTATCCGCTATTTGTTACCAGTTCTAGGGCATGAAGAACTAGGCTTGCTTATTGTTATAATCGATTTGTCTCTTCTGTACCCATAATAGAAGAATAAAGGCCACAACCCAATATATTACTAGGTTAACGAGATAACCACTAACATGAGATAACGATGCACCCATTTGGTTTAGCTGCACCGAGGCATGCATACCAGAAGAGGTTGGGAACAACCAGCGGATGTACTGAATAGCCTCTGGTAACTGCGATAAAGGCCATGGGTAGCCACTAAAGAAAAACATAGGTAGTGAGCTGAAAATTAAAATCTGCAAACTACGTTCACGTTCTTTGAACCACATACCTAATAAGCAGCCTAAGGTAGAAACCGTAGGGGCAAATAGGGCATAAAACAGCAAAGTGCCCGGCATATTATGGCCGCGAGGGTAATTCTGGTTAGAAAATACCCAGCCATAATAAAAGCAGCCCATAATGAAGGACACTATAGACAGAGCCAGAATACGACCTAACCAACCAGTTGCAGTAGCATTTTGTTTTTTATTCTCGTGCCAAGTACCTACTAGCAGAGCTGTCCCCATAAGCAGTGTTTGCTGCAAAATCAAGATAGATACCGCTGGTACTACGTAAGCACCATAGCCTTCTGAGCGGTTATACATAGGGTCTATACGTAAAGGAACGGCTTGGGTACTGTTCTTGGCAGTGTCCATATAAGCGCCTCTAGCTACATCTCTTTTGACCTCTATTCCCCCAGAAACCGTACCAATGGCCTTGGTAAAACCCATTTGAACTTGCTTGTTGAGTAAAAAGTAGCTGTTGTTACCTAGTACTGAAACGTAGGCTGGCTTGTTGGCAAACACATCTCTTTCAAGATCTTTAGGGATAATGAGGTAGCCTGCAATATCGGAGTGATATAAGGCTTTTTGAGCCTCTTTTTCATCGCGGTATTGCTGCACTTTAATATCAGGACTGGCATGGCTATAGCGGATTATGGTATTTGATAATTCGCTACGATCATAATCGATAACGCCTACTGGGACCTCTTGCACAACTTCACCTTGATAAGGCCAAGGGTAAAAGAACCCATAAAGCAAAGGAGCGATGACTAGCATTAGCAGTACCCCTTTATCGGTGAAAATAGTGGCTATTGTGCCAAATAAACCCTCCAAAAAAGCATTATGAGTAATCTTATGCGAATTACGACTCGATGGCGTCTTAAGCAAGTTAGGGTTAGAAGTATTGTTGTTAGACATTAGCGAGCCCCCCAACGTTCAGGATTTTTAAAGGCTCTTAAGCACAGTAAGGCGGCCAGCACTAAAGTAACGAGCACAGTTGTAATTAAACCAAATACGGTAGGTAGGGCTACTGAGGGCGGCGCTAACATTTGTAATTGACTTAATTGTACTTTTAAATAGTGGGTTAGTGGTAAGGCGTTGGCCCACTTTTGAGCACCTTCGCTCATCGCTAATAGAGGGAAAGTAACTCCAGCAAAAGCAAATGAAGGGGCGGAGACAAACCCAGTAGTGGACAAGCCCATACGCAGTGAGTAGCTAGCTAAAGTAAAAATAGCCCCTAACCAAAGTGATATCATAATGACTGCTACATAGGCAACAAAGACTGTGAGCATACCTATAAAGCTAGCTGGATGTATCGATACGGACAGCAGAATCAACAAGGCTCCCCACAGCATATAAAATAATAATGCCCAAATTAGTTTACCATTTAGACCTACAACTAATGCCATAACTGAAACTTTATTAGGCATACGTGGTTTGGCGCTTTTGTTAAAGTTTAAGCGGTAGCGAAATAAAGGGTTACTCATGCTAAAGTAGGTTTCGCTCACAGGCACAAAGGTTTTAGAAAACAAAACTGAAAAATCAACGGGTCGCTGCCAACTTTCGTGCAAGTTTGAATGTAAGTAAGCTAATTTTTGTTCGGGTGGTATGTGCTTTAAGGTCTTAAAGTCAGGGTAAGGCATATCCGAGAACACCATATTGTGATACCACAAAGAAAAGGTTTTGTCCCTAATCTCACGCCCAATAGTAGTGGCTCCAATAATCATAGCTAGAATATGAAGTAATGCAGGGATAACAGTAGAAGCCAAAAATTGTTGATAGCTAGCCCCTAAATTAAATAAACTAATACGGTCTACCGCAATAGGGGTATGGGAAATCATAGCTTGTTCACTATAAGCCCCTTGTTTGATGCTGCGTTTGATCTCAATACCAGCAGATATTGTACCGACAACGGCTTGTACTCCTTTTTGGATAATGCCTGAATAAGTGCCATACTGAGCATTTACTTTTAAAACAATAGGGGAGGGTTTGCCTTTATTAATGTTATCAGCAAAGTCATTGGGAATATAAACTACCGCATAAATATCTTTACTTAGAATAGCATCACGAGCTTCGTCTGTACTGGCGTATAACTTTTTGACTTTTAGTTCTGAAGCAGAATCTAAATAGCGAACTAGTGTACGAGAGTAACTACTATGACTTTTATCCATTACCCCAATAGGTAAGTTGACAATATAGGGATTAGAAAATGTCCACCACATGCTTAAGATGGTTAATAAAGGAAGCCATAAAAGCATGACATAGTCCCAAGGGTGATGTCGAAGAAATAATCCTTCATAACGAGCACTACGAAAAAAAACAGTCAACAACGAGGCTTGACGATTGTTTTTATCACCAAAAACAATCGTTGGGGTGTCATTATTATTTTGTTGTGACTGGGACATATGCTAGCCTATCAATTCCATAGAGATTAGTAAGCAATATTGGACTTTTTGTTTACTGCTTTGGGATCAAGCTCTACCACAACGCTCATACCTGAACGAATTTTTGGGTCAGCTTTGCTTGGACGGGCTTTTACTTCAAAGCTGCGAACATCCAGATTGTCTTCAGTATTGGTAGCACGCCAAGTAGCAAAGTCGGACATAGAAGCTGTGTTGAATACTTTGAATTTCATTTGATAGGGCTTGCCTGGTGCAGATAAGGCAGGCACTTTACCTACAAATTCTGCACCAATACTAAATTGGTTTAATACATTTTCAGTCACATTGAGCACTACCCACTGATCGTTGACATCCACTAGAGTCATAATAGGAACGCCTTGTCCAATTACCTCACCTGGATTAATAATAACGTCATCGACAATGCCTGAAATAGGGCTCTTAAGGTTGGCTTCATCTTTTGCCACTTGAGCTTCTTCAACTTTAGCATTGACTTGAGACAGTTGAGCACGAGCCCCTTCAATATCCTCTGATCGAGCCCCTTCAAGCGCCATGTCATATTCTAGACGAGCAGCATCAGCCTTGTCTTGGTTGGCCGTAAATTGGGTGTAAGCTTCATCACGTTTTTGGCGTGCCATCAAGCCCTCTTCATACAGATGATTGACTCGCTCATAAGTGCTTTTTGCCAAATCAGCAGCCGCTTGGTTGGCTTGCCATGCGGCTTTGGCTTGGCCAATCTCTTGTGGTCTAGCACCGTTTTCAGCTTTATTTAGCTGACTTTGGGCCATATCTCGGGCAGCCAGAGCTTGATTTAGCTTAGCAGTAATCTCTGGAGAGTCCATTTCAATGAGCTGTTGTCCAACTTCGACACGGTCACCTTCTGTCACCAAAATCTTTAAAATACGCCCAGGCACCTTAGCAGAGATTGAGGTATCCTGCATCTCCATCTGGCCTTGGATAACAATAGGCTTTTCAGGATTTTTGGAACTTTTATTCAACCCATAAATAATAAGCGATATGACACCAACGAGTATCAAGGTGAGAATAATATTTCTTAGCATTACTGGGCTAGGCTTTTTTGGGGCATTCATGCATTTATCCTAGAAGATAAAAAGTGATAATAAAGAATTAATGTAATTTAAAGTAAAGCTATTTAGGTTATCAACCCTAGGCTGTTATTGGCTATAGGCTTTTAATAAAATACAGGTAGCTTAATAAACAGTAGGCAGCTTAATATCAGCCACAGCCATATATTCATTAAAGGCCTCTGGTGTGCCGATACTCTCCATCAGAGCAGCCAGTGCTTGGACATAATCATTGGCAGCAGAGGCTTGCTCGGTCCGAGCTTGTAAGTATTTGGTCTGAGCAGTGGTGACGTCTAGCGCCGTATTTACTCCCTCTTTCATACCCAGCTGTTTGTAACGCAGTAGCTCTTGGGCCAGTAACACATTGCTATTTAGCGATTGGAAACGTACTCGAGCGTTTTCGACAGATTGCCAGTTTTTTTCTACCAATAATAAGATGTTGTCACTGACATCAACCTTAGCCAGCTGTGCTTGACGCATTTTTGCCTGACCAGAGGCGTGCTGTGCCCCTTTATCAAGGCCACCCCAAAGCTTCCAACTGGCTGATACACCAGCAATCCAGCTTGGGTCTTTGTCTATTTCGTGATAGCCAAAGACAGAAATGGTCGGCTTAAACTCAGTGTCTGATAGATTGCTTAGGGACTGCGCTTGTGCGTATTTGGCATCTACTTTTTTTAGCCCAGGATGGTTCTTTAGGGCCAAATCTTGGAAGTACTGCAGTGAGGGCAAAGGCTTGGAAGATACGAATAGTGGTGTGGTCGGCTTAATAGGCTTCGGTGCACGTAATAATCTTTGTAGAGCGGTCATAGCAAGCTGTGCATCATGGCGTGCTTTAATAGCTTCACTCTCAGCTTCTGCTAGAGCGGTCTGAGCTTCTAATCTATCGACTCCTGAAATAAAACCTTCCTCTAAATAGCGCTGGGCCATATGGTCGGTTTCTCTTACAGTATTTAGGGCATCCTCACGTAAGTAAGCGGCTAGCATAGCTAGCTGAGCGGTAAAATAACGCTCGACTAAAGTACTGTGTAGTTGGTCATTATCGAGTAAAGCATCAGCTCGGCTTTCCTCAGTTCTGGCATCTGCCAAGTCGGTAACTGCCTGAGTTCGGCCTCCGGTATATACTGGCCAGATCACAGCTAAACCAGTAGAGGTTGTATTCCCTGAACGCTCAACACCATAATTTTCTGGTACTGATAAATTCCCATCAATAATAGTAGGAGGGATGCCTGGAATATTTGGAGCGAGACCTCCAACTTGGTTTTTTATATCCGATAAATCTACATTGGCCTTTAAATCATAATGGGTGGCAGACGCTCGTAAAAAGACCATAGGGTGGTTTAGGGTATCCGTGGCCTCAGAGGTGAGCTCATTGGCGATGATACCGGCAGTATTACTAGCAAGCTTAGGAGAGACTTGAACCAAGATGTTTTGGGCCTGTAATAGGCTTAATTGTTCAGGAATATCAATTCGATAAACATCATCGATAGGCACCCCAGTAGTTGGGTCAACTATACTTTGTAAAGGCACTTTTTGATAACTGCCTTTTTCAAGCTCTTTACTGATTTTATCTATATCCACTGTTTCAGTAGCGGCATCATTGTTTTGTTGAACTTTGTTTGGTGTGTAGATGTATTCATCGCTAGTATTACTAACTGGCTGCATATCTTGTTTAGCATGAGCCGGCATAGATAATAGGTTAATAGATAAGCCTATTGCCAATGAGGTTTGACAAGCTAATGAAGCTAAAGAGAGTTTGTTTAGCTGAAGGAGATAACCCTCAATCACTCGATTATTAGTGTGTAAAGCACAGGAAGGCGTCGGCAAAGAGGTCTGGCTATCAAGAGTCTTAGTGGGTTTTAACTTAAGTAATGACATATTGGCAACTGGCTATTAAAGAGTTAAGTAAATAGATACAAGTTAAGCAATAATTAATAGTAATACCCTGCCTCTCACTACAAACTTTTGGCTATATATCATGCGGCTATTAAACCTAATAGGGTAAATAAAGGGAGCACCGCTATATGCACGTAATTGCAGCAGTACAAACTACCCTTGTGAGAGTTATGCTAGAGACATCTTACCGCTTGCTAGAGGCGTTTATCATACAATGCTTACTGCTATATTTGAAGTTATAACTGCGGCTGATTCATAACTTATTTGACAATATTGGGGTTATAACCTCTACTTATAGATAACTAGAGGTTATAACCTAGTGCTGAGCAATGATATTACAGCATGGCAGCAAGCAGTACCAGCTAATCTGAAGTATTAAATGTTGGTTTGGCGAATCAATCAAGCATTTTCAAGTTTAGGACGGGCTTTTTCAACTGCTTTTAATAAGGCTGATTTAAATTCGCCAGCTTCAAACTGTACTAAATCTGAGTGAGCTGCGCAGAAGTTACGAGTGTCTTGCCACTTTTCGGCAATGGATTCTGCGCAGTCACAGTAGTCTTGACCTGCAGTAGTGTGGTCGGTTAACGCTTTTTTGGTAGTGGGGTGTAGCCCCAGCTCTGGTAAAACGGCCTTTAGAATTTTAGCAGGCGGGGTCATAAAGGTATCATCGACATGTAAGCTGCGGCTGGCAGGATGATACGCAAGTAGTGAGCTGGCGTGTACCATTTCATTGGGTGAGATATAGTAAATGCCTTTAGGAAGTGAAAATTCTAACTCAGGATAACGCTGTGCTACCGCTTTACTCTCTACCAAATCTTCGGCCCAAGTAACTTCTGGAACCTGCTGTTTATGACGTTTACTGCCATAATGAATGGCTTGTGGAAAGTCTTTGGCCATTTGAGCGCAGTGGACGGTATGAAAAGGATGTAAATTTAAAACAGCTTCAACGTCCTCACCATTATTGGTTAAGGTCATGACCTTGTCACGTACGTCATCGCTTAAGGTATAGCTGTCTAAAAATATAAATTTGCCGGAGTCAAGTTGGACCAAAGAGCATTGAGTACCAATATCTATCAGTCCACCAAGTTTAAATGAGCCTCGTATATTCCAGAAGCCTGAACCTAAATCTATAATTTTATGAGACATTTGTTATTTCCTAATTATACGTATGTGTGAAGCGACAAGACGATAAGAGCCAGAAGGCTATAAAAGCTATAAGTCTATAAAGGCTATAAGTCTATAAAAGCTATCTAACTATAAAAAGTGCTTAACACAAGTTGTGTGGGTGGAATAAATTTAGAGAGATAGCAATATTATGACGACTCACAAGCCTTAGGTTTGTTATAAAAAGATATGAAATGTTAATAGCTAGAGATAGAAGTAGGTAGAAGCAGGACTTGAGTAAGATAGTTTAGTCTGGGCTGGGCTTTCACTAAGCAGTTAATAACAAGCAGGACTTACAGCGCCAAGGCGTTGTAATCGTTTGTTGTAGTTGAAGGGGTGAACTGACTCTTCTTAGCTGTCGACAAACTTGACACTGGTAGCGGCTATCATAGACATAACAGTAATCCAATATAGCCAATACTTCGGATGCGTCTGGCAGCTCAAAGCAACTTTGCAAATAGTGTATTTGCTTTGCGATATCGTCAAACTCTTCAATTTTGCATTTTTTCCAAAACATGCGGCACAGTAGGCGCTGTCTAGAGGTAAGTGTGGGATCAAAATACAGTTCAAGCGATGCCATATTAGCCTTTTTTAGTAAAATCAATATTGTTGGATTAAGCTATTGATGCTTAATGTTTAAATAGTTTATTGTCTAAAAGAGCTATAAATAACTATAAATAACTATAAATAACTATAAACAGCTATTATACGGCACTCAATTTCTAGCGTCAGCTGTTGTTAGCTCTCATCAAGTTATTAGCTTTAGTCAATAAGTGACTTTTGTTATCAGACTGATATTATGCTGCTATCAAGTTGCTTGCTTGAAATAAGCAAAGCACCCTAAGT
>JAHHUJ010000239.1 GCA_020024075.1 Psychrobacter sp. | reverse complement strand
CCTCTAACGGTATAGAGGTGGCCAACTTGGGTATTAACCCACAATATATAGGTGTCACTGACTCCATCACAGGCTATCATCCACCCTCGCACTATGTAGCGTTTAAAGACATCCAAATACAGAAGATAGGACAACTGCTACAAGATTTAAGTGCACGCTATGACATTAAACCAACCCATATTATAGGTCACTCAGATATGGCACCTACTCGAAAGATAGACCCCGGTGCTAAGTTTGCTTGGGAGCGTTTGTATAAAGAATATGGTGTGGGCGCTTGGTATGATGAAAGCGACAAACAGCAATTTATGGTTGATGGCTCATTTAAGAGCGCCAGCATACCCGAGATCAAACAGCTATTTAGCGACTATGGTTATCAAATAAATGACAGTGATGAATGGGATAAGTCTAGCCGTGATGTCATTTATGCTTTTCAGCTCCACTTCCGGCCCCAGAAGATAAATGGAGTGATGGATCTAGAAACCTACGCTATCTTAAAGGCACTGAATAAAAAGTATGTCGGTCGCTCTAGCTATAATTAGCCATAACCACTTTATTACACAACCAAATCCACACCAGATAAAGAAACATAAGGAGCTGGTAATGAGTTATTCACAACCACAAGAGCTAGAAGAGTATTTCAAACAAAAACAACAGCAAGAAAAACAGGCAGAGCAAAAAACCAAAGAACTGTCAGCTTATGAGGCTTGTGTCTTAAAAGAAAGCGCAAGAGTCAAAGAGCTAATCAAACAGGCGCAAAACAAAGAGAAATAGCCCTGCCTCCTTTACCTCATTTCCCTAAACAAGAGCAGCACCATAAAAAACAACAACCTTTTAAGCCCGTTAGATCAACGAGCTTAAAAGGCAGATTTGTGCTGATAGTTAGGATTTATGCTGATAGTTAGGATTTATACGAATAGTTATCTATATAGCTATTCAGTATTAAAAATGCTAAACATTACCAGCTTTTAATGGGCTTTTGCAGCAGCTTGGTAAATAGGCGTAACTTCAGGTAATAATTCTTGGATTTTATTAATACGCTGCTGAGAATTTGGGTGAGTCGACATCAATGTGACCACAGCATTACTACGTCCTTGAACCGCTTCCATTTTTTTCCAAACAGAAATCGCTGCTGCAGGATCATAACCTGCTTGTGCCATCAGACGTAGACCGCCTGCATCAGCCTCTGATTCTTGACTGCGTGAGAATGGCTTATCGATACCTAAGTCACTAAGCAAACTAATAGAGTCCGCACTTAACCCGGTCTTAGCTTGTAGCGCTGCCCCGCCTAATTGAAGAGCCAAACCCGTTAGGATCTTTTGCCCGGCATCCTTTTTAATGTGCTCTTCTAAAGCATGCGTCATTTCATGTCCAATAATGGCAGCAATCTCAGCATCTGTAAGCTTCAAAGTCTCTACAATACCAGTATAAACTGCCATCTTTCCTCCTGGCATCGCCCAAGCATTTAGCTCTGGCGAACGAATAACCGTCAGTTGCCAATCAAAGGGAATACCGGTTGCATTAGCCTGTTGAGCGTAAGGCTTTAGACGAGTAAACACTCTATTCACCCGAATCGCTGTATTAGAGGTTCTGTCTACCGTTCCTTGACTATGCGCCTTACCAATGACTTCATTGTAGTTTTTAGCCGCGCTATTGTTTAATGCAGCTGTGTTATATCCTGCAACATCAGCCACTGTAGTACAGCCAACCAAAGTAGTCATCGTAGCAGCCAAGATAGAGATTTTTAGTTTACCAAAAGTGCCCATAAGATATCCTTATACAAAAAAGTTATTGAGATAAAGGTCTTACAACCCGAAAATCAAGCTCTTTTAAATAACTTTAAAGCCAATCGTAAAAAGTAAAACCCTGTATAATAGCCGTTTACTATATGTAACTAATATGTCTATATTATTACAAAAAACAAACCTATCATATAACCAAAAACCTGTCTACCTTTAAGCTTGGCTACCAAGAATATTTTTCTAACCAAGCTAATGTACTGCTCTTCGAGAGTCATGATAAAGCTGGTTTTGAACTTTGAATCTATTGTTTTTAACTTAAAAGATAGCAACAAAAAAGCCCACTGCAAAAGTAGGCTTAGAAATTTAGACTATGTTAATAGCGTCAATAAATATAGGGCGCTGCTAGAAGCTAGAGTCGTCAAAAACTAAATTATTGGATAACTGCTAAGACTATATCCATCAACACCCTATAACTATCCGTGAATAATAACTATCCGTGAATAATAACTACCCGTGAATAATAACTACCCGTAAATAACCACTAACTATTTAGCGGCTTTACCTTGGATTGCCGCTTCATAAACTGGCATAACTTCTGGCAGTAACGCTTTGATTTTAGAAATACGCTGCTGAGAATTGGGGTGAGTAGACATTAAGGTGACCACCGCACTGCTGCGACCATTGATCGCCTCCATTTTTTCCCACACAGTAATACCTGCTTCTGGGTTATATCCAGCTTGAGCCATCAGACGCAAACCACCAGCATCAGCCTTTGATTCTTGACCGCGAGAAAACGGCTTATCGATACCTAAGTCACTAAGCAGGCCCATTGACTCAGGGCTTAAGGTTTCCCCAGTTTGATATAATAGAGCTGCTGAGCCTATTTTAAACGCCAAACTGGTTAAGATTTTTTGTCCCGCATCTTTTTTGCTATGCTCTTCCAAAGCATGGGTCATTTCATGCCCTGTAATAGCCGCAATTTCAGCATCTGTTAAATTTAACTTTTCTACAATCCCAGTATAAACCGCCATTTTGCCACCTGGCATAGCCCATGCATTCAATTCAGGCGAACGAATTACAGTCATCTCCCAATCAAAGGGAGTACCCGTAGTGTTAGCTTTGATGGCGTAAGGTTTCAGACGGTTAAAAACTTTATTAACCCGAATAGCCGTCTTAGAGTTTTTGTCTACAACGCCCTGACTGCTTGCTTGAGAAACCACTTGATTATAGCCTTTAGCCGCATCACTGTTTAAGGTAGCAGTGTCATGCCCTGCCATATCAGCTACCGTAGCACACCCTGCTAAAGCTGAAATCGTGGTGATTAACACAACATTCTTTACTTTATTAAAATTATTCAAAAAATTTCCTTGGATACAGTTAAGAGCATTAAATTCAAAACAGGATAAGTTCAGAATGTTACTACCGCCTTTTACCTCGATTCAAAAATCATACTCAAAAGATTATTTTATTTAAGTTACACTAAACTCAATCTATCACAAAAGTTTATAGCTATCTACTAAGCTC
>JAHHUJ010000238.1 GCA_020024075.1 Psychrobacter sp. | reverse complement strand
GCTAAAGTTAACTGGGCCATCGAGTACTTTTTACAGAGCGGATAAAGGCCGCCATTTTACCGGCATCTTTGATCCCTTTGGCAGACTCAATGCCACCGCTGACATCGACGGCTTGAATAGGTAGCTTTAAGGTATCGCCAATATTGTCAGGCGTTAGTCCTCCTGCCAGAATAATAGGCAGCACACTGTCTTTAGGTATTAATGACCAGTCAAAGCGCTCTCCAGTACCACCGTAAGCATCTTTGTGATAAGCATCTAGTAAGATACTACTGGCTCCAGCTTCGGCATAGTGTTTTATTTTCGCAGAAATAGTGTCTACATCATCGGTATCTTTATTGATACGCAGTGCTTTTATCCAGCGTTTATTGACGCTTTTGGCCAGTTGTTGACACTGCTCGGCTGACTCATCACCATGAAACTGAATCACATCAAAGTCAACCATATCAGCTAAGGCCACAAGCTCTGGGGGCTGTATATTAACCACCAGTGCCACGACACTGACAAAAGCCGGGACTTGCTGCACCAAACTTTGAGCTTGCTCAGCAGTAACAGAACGAGGACTGGGAGGATAAAACACAAAGCCAAGCGCATCAGCCCCTAGCTCAATCGCTTGCTGCACATCACTGGCTTGGGTAAACCCACAAAATTTAACCTGCATTGACCCTCAACCCTTTTATCAAACTCAAACTTATCGTAGCATACTTTTTGGCAAATTTAGCAGTGCTTACACTAACTTATCCCATTTATAACCGATAACCCATCAATATTAATAGCTATAAAAATATAAGCCCACAAAGGATGTACGATGACTACCATTGACCCCAGTCCCCAAGCCTCTTACCTTATTTGGTTTCGACGTGACCTGCGCCTTGAGGACAATACCGCACTCTCGGAGCTAACGGAGATGGCAAAGCAAATGCCAGATCAGCCCCATATAAAAGCCTTATTTGTGGTGACACCTGAGCAGTGGCTTGAGCACGCAATGTCTTTGGCTCAAGTGGATTTTATTTTTCGCAGTTTAAAGACATTAGCAGCGTCTTTGCTCAATCAATTAAACATTGAGTTGCACCTATTGCAGACTCCTAATTACAGCACTTGTATAGACGCCATCGACAACTTCTGCCAACAGCATAGCATTAGCCATATCGCCAGCAACTATGAGTATGAGGTCAATGAGATGGCGCGAGATACGGCACTTGAACAGCAGCTTAGCAAGAGTGGCATCGCGTTTGATCGTTATCACGACCAGTGTATCTTACCGCCTGGCTCAGTGACTACCAATGATGACACTATGTATAAAGTGTTCACCCCTTTTTATAAAAAATGGCAAAGTATCTTGGACACAGGCCTAGTAAATTTACACCCGTTGGCACAGGTCAATAATAACGAACCAAATTTGTATATTTTGCCACAAATCATAGCCACCATTGAGGACTTGCATCAACAAACGCTTAGGCTATTTTTAGAAAAACAATTTGATCAAGAGTCAACTGCTCAGTCGTTACTACAAACAATACGTCAAACCTATCCTGCCAGCGAAGATCAGGCTTATAAGCGTTTGCAGCAGTTCTTAGCAGAAAATGTACAGCACTATGATATCGGTCGTGATCAGCCAGCACTAGAGGCTACCAGTCAACTGTCTGCCTATCTGACTATAGGTACTATTAGCCCACGTTTATGCTACCTCAAAGCCAAACAAGCGGCCCAGTCTGCTTATGAAGCCAAAACCCATAACTTTAATGAGTCGAATGAAGATACTGGTGCTGAACAAGACATACAACGCTGGATTAGTGAGCTGGCATGGCGCGATTTTTATCGCCACGTTATGGTAGATCACCCCGACATCGTTAAGGGAGCTGCATTTAATAAAGTCGCCGACCAAAAGGTAAACTGGTCTTATGACTTATCAGATTTTGAAAAATGGTGTAAAGGGCTAACCGGCATCCCTTTGGTAGATGCTGCCATGCGTTGTCTGAACCAAACTGGGTTTATGCACAATCGCCTGCGCATGGTGACGGCTATGTTTTTGACCAAAGATTTATTTATTGACTGGCGCTTAGGCGAGCGCTACTTTATGCAAAAGCTTATCGATGCGGACTTTGCGTCCAATAACGGTGGCTGGCAGTGGAGTGCTTCCACCGGCACCGATGCCGCGCCCTACTTCCGAATCATGAATCCGTTTAGCCAAGCCAAGACCCATGATAAGCAGGCTGTATTTATAAAGACTTGGCTGCCTGAATTAAAAGACATCCCGGCCAATATCTTGCATGATGAGGCTAAGCTCAGACAGGCTTTAAGCAAAAAAGGTAGCTTTGCTCATGTTGACTACCCTCAACCTATGGTAGAACACAAGCAAGCCCGCCTTTATGCCATTGAGCAGTTTAAGGGATAAAGCAGCATTAAGCATTAATTAGGGGTAAGACTTAATGGCCTTAATAGCTTAGTCAGCTCAGTCATCTCAGTCAGTTGGCTGACACGCCCCTGCCCCTTGAGTATTCACACTAACCTCAGCACCAGTCATGGCGAATAATTGCTGCATCGCTTTTTTGGCATTATCTTCAGCTTGTTGCATTACCCCATCAGCACAAGCACGCTTAAGCACCTCTTGCTTAGCACTGGCTTGAGCTTGTGCCAAAATTTCCGGCTCTGCTTTTATCATGCCAAAAAAGCCTCCCGCCTGCCAATCATAAACTTCAACATCGTCTAGATAAACGGTGAAAATTTCTGCTGGCGGTAGAGTAATCATGATATTAGGCATTAAAGTGATGGGCAGATCGGCATTGCCTTGCGCTTCAGCATTGGCCGTTGCCGCTGCGATCTGCTCCTCAGTCGGCTCTGTCACTTGCACCATCTCTGGACTCAAATCACTTAAGTCTACCCCTGCGACCACTCGACCACGGGCAATAAACAAACCTTTTTGCTCATCTTGCCACAAACGTTGCCAGCTGCCTTGCTGCTCACTGGTAATTACTGTATCAACGTTATAAGCCACTGTCTCTAAGCGGTTAAGCTGCTGAATCTTACTGACCACCCCTTCTCGGCTAATAGTCTGTATTTGCGGTGAGTTATCTTGGTTAAAATTTTGCCATAGCAAAACGCTAAGCAAAATCAAAACCAGTAAAAATACCAGCTTTAGTAACACACCACCACTTTTGGCAGTAGGCTTAGGGGTGTGATTGGGATTTGACCCAGGTTGTGTTGTATTGTTCATGGTTCGCCTCGTGTGATTGTTTTTTCAGTTTTGATATTTAGTTTTAGAGTTGATATTTCGTTTAAGAG
>JAHHUJ010000237.1 GCA_020024075.1 Psychrobacter sp. | reverse complement strand
GTTATTTAATTGAATAATCTTAAGTTTAGCAAATGACTTCAAAATAGCGTTGGACAATCAAAGTCGCCTCTTTTAAAGGGCAAACTTAATGGGCAGCGTTATGACTATTTCATCATTTGGCATTTGCCAGCTTTTTCAATTGCGACATAAGGAGTGTGACGCATGTTAATTTTAACTCGCCGTGTTGGTGAAACATTAATGGTTGGTGACGAAGTAAGTGTCACCGTTTTGGGTGTGAAAGGCAACCAAGTTCGCATTGGTGTTAATGCACCAAAAGATATTGCTGTACATCGTGAAGAGATTTATCAACGTATTCAACACGAACGAGCCATGCAATCTCAAATGCAACACTTAGAACAAAGCAACTTCCCTACCTCATTTGACGATGATGACTTTTTTAATAGATAGCTAAGCATTTTTAAGGTATTGTCTCAATGAAAGCATAAGAGTTAGTTATAGTTGTGCTCAGAGACAATATACTAACTATTAGTATCCAATAATTAGTTCTGATTTGATAATGAGGCCATTATGAGTATCCGACAATCTGACGTGTCTGCACTACTAAACGGACTAGATAAAAAAGCCATAGGCTTTAATGACGTCATTAACTTTATCGACGATTTTTATCGCTATACCCCTGTTAAATTTAGCAATGGGGATAGCATTAATGCCCCTGGTGTCAATGAAGGCAGTGCTAAGATTTTTGGTTTTGCCAAACATCATGAGCTAAACCAACTTGATACCCTAAAGTTATTTGGTGAGCATTACCAGTCGGTACTGGCCACTCCAAATGGTACGGATCATGCTAATATCCGTAACTTTTTACATTGGGGTTGGCGTGCTTTTTTAATGGAAAAAAACCCATTAACACCGCGTCCAGAGGTTGATGTAAAAAACATCTAATCGCCTTATTACATGGCAACAAAAAAAAAGACTAACATACGTTAGTCTTTTTTTTGCTTGAAACTTCTAGTTTGTCTATTCCAGAAAATCCAGAAAACTTAACGGAACTTGACCGGCTGAATATCACCCTTGGGGTTTGGCATATTGGGATAGTGATGATCATGTTCTACATCACATTCCTCACCAACCACTGTACCGTCTTTTTTTACAGGCTTATGAATATAGCCCACACGCTCTTGAGGTGGCAAATTTTCATGCTCCCAAATCATCACAGCCTGCATACAAGTCTCACGCTGCTCTGGAGTTAGTTTATTGCCATCAGGCCATTTGCCTAACTCAATTGCTGTACGAAAAGAAGCCACTAATTCAGGGGTCATTGCTGCCAATACATCTTCTTTTTTCATGTCATACCTCACATTTAATACCAACAAAGCTAAATTTATACTATGTAATGACTAAAAACTTAGCGACTAGATATCCTCTTCACCATCTAAAGAAAACTCTTCAGCATGTACGTTCCAATTTAGCTTGGTGCGACACGCCTCATAAAAATCAAAACCTGGAGGATGTAATAAAGTTAACTTATCAGGGTGTTTACGAATAAATAATCTATGATGCTGCTCTAGGGCAATACTAGGCTTCCCATCTGCACTCACCATCGGCTGAGTACGATTGTCCTTATGAATACGAATCATGATTTCACTTTTATCGTTGACCACGATAGGACGACTGGATAAGGTATGCGGATGCATAGGTACCAAGCAAATCGCATCTAAACTAGGGTGAATAATGGGGCCACCACCAGACAAGGCATAAGCAGTTGATCCTGTAGGCGTAGCCACAATCAGACCATCACTGTGTTGACGATAGACATCTAAACCATCAATCTTTAGTTGAAAGTCTATCATGTGTACCGACTTACCAGCGTGCAATACCACATCATTTAATGCCATATCTTGATGGATAATCTTACGGTCTTCTTGAATCTCCATCATCAATAAGAATCTCTGATCCAATTGATAATCACCCATCAGCACTTGCTGCAGTTTAACCCCGACCTCATCAGGATTAACATCTGTTAAGAACCCTAATCGGCCTCGGTTGACCCCCAATACTGGCACCCGGTATCGCGCTAGGGCCTGTGCTGCATGGAGAATAGACCCATCACCACCCACTACGATTACCAAATCACAAAGCTCACCCAATAAACTACGTTTTACTATCTGTAATTGATTAAGCTTCTCCAGCTCAAGATCAGGCAAGGTGGCTGTTTCTGAGTCAACATATAAACTCAGTCCCATCTCATTGATACGTTGACCAATCTCATGAATAGTAGTGATTACCCCTCTTTTACGAGCACGACCCATCAAGCCTATGCGTCTAAAAGCGGGGTTTTTTATAGAGTGAAAATGAGGAGAATCTGATAAGTGTGGGAGCTTATCGGACTGCGCGGAGCTTTCCATAGGCTTAAGCTTCATCAAATAGGTCATTTAAGTTTGATAATTTAATTAAGTTATTCAAAGTTTAACAGGCTTACTAGGGGTTTTTCTTGCTTCAAATATTGTGGCTAAGCGTACCACATTATCAGATTCACTGCATTAACCTATTGCCCAATACCAATGCAAACTCCCAATGAAAAGTGACTTGATAACGGTTACACCCAATACCATTCTAAAAATCCGATATTGAAAAGCAGCTTCACCGTAACCATTAACTAACTAACTGTGTTCACATTTTTGCCTGATTTGAGTTAACCCTACCCTCAAGTTTAAGATAACTTTACCTTACTTGTAGAAGTACGTTATCATAGCCGATAACTAACCGTAATAAATTAGAGCTAAAATTAAGTTTTAGAAAATAATCTAGGTAACTTGTGAATAGCTATTATTATAGTCATAACTAAATACTAAAGGAATAAATTAATATGGCAAACCCTATTGTCAGTCGCACAGAACTTGTCGTTGGCGGCAAATCAATGACCGTTAAGGGCGTTGTGCATAAAACCAGCTTCTTGTTAGGTCTAAGTGCTGTTGCAGCCTTGGGCTTTTTCTTCTTCATTATCAGTGGTGGCATCAGCGGCGCTATGGCCCAGATGATCACCTTCGGCAGTATGTTTGCCGCTTTTGGTTTGGCACTGTTTATTACTTTTAAACCCCAAAAAGCCAAATCTTTAGCTGCTCCCTATGCCATCTTAGAAGGTCTATTTTTAGGCGGCGTGTCGATTATGTTTATGGGCATTGACCCTAGCATTCCAGCTAACGCCCTAGCCGCTACCTTCGTTACTGCTGCGGTAATGTTAGGACTTTATCGTTCAGGCATGATTAAAGTAAATGAGAAGTTTCGCTCAATCATGATGTCAGCTATTTTTGCTATTATGC
>JAHHUJ010000236.1 GCA_020024075.1 Psychrobacter sp. | reverse complement strand
GTAGAGCAATATCTAAACAAAAAATTGGCCTGAAATCTCAGACCAATTTTTATATCAACAAAGCTTTTTTATACCAAATTAGGCTTTATCAATGCCGATGAATGATTTAGCGCAATAACTTGCTAAAGGTTATTAGCGCCGTTAAGAGTCATATCTCTAATCGCCCTTAGCAATCTCTGGGGGCCCTTTAAGTAGCTCTTCATCAACAAAGCTATCCGCGGAATGACGTTCCACGGACTCCTCGGTTATATAGTGCTGCTGGGTACGATATAAAATTAGCTTATCTCGCTTCAACCCTTTTACTAAAGCATACATCATGACCAGTACTACCATAGCAAATGGGAAACCAGCAATGATAGCGGCTGACTGCAATGCCCCTAGCCCTCCGGCGCTTAATAAAATAGCGGCGATAAGTCCTTCGGATATGGCCCAGAATAAACGCTGGATTTTGGGAGGATTGGTATCACCCCCAGCGGTTAGCATATCGATAACAAAACTTGCAGAATCCGAAGAAGTCACGAACCACAGCATGATCATCAACACCACTAGCAAGGTAATAGGCTGGGTCAGTGGATAACTCTCAAGAAGCTGAAATATCACACTACTAAAGTCAGTTTGCACCGCTTCAATTAACCCAGGATTACCTTCAAGCTCCATATTGATAGCGACACCACCAAAAGCGGTAAACCATAAAAACAAAAGCATTAAGGGAATAAACATGATACCTAAGGTAAACTCGCGCAGAGTGCGGCCTCGACTAACACGGGCCACAAACACCCCAACAAAAGGTGCCCAACTGACCCACCATGCCCAATAAAAGATAGTCCAAGATGCCTGCCAATCAGTTTTACTCCATGCTTCACCCCACAACCCTAAAGGAACCGCTGTGGCCAAATAATTACCGGTATTTTCGAGTAAACTGTCAAATATAAATAAGGTAGGACCAAAAGCTACCATGAATATAAGCAGCAATAATGCTACTGTGATATTAAAATCACTTAAGCGCTTAATCCCCTTATCCAAACCAAGTAGTACTGAAATAGTAGCTAGCGTGGTAATCATAGCAATAAGCGCAAACTGTACTGACATCGAATTGGGTATGCCGAACAACAGCTCTAGGCCCGAGTTCATCTGCATAGCACCAAGTCCAAGCGAGGTGACTACACCGAACATGGTGCCAAATACGGCAAGGGTATCAACAACATGACCCCAAGGACCGTATATTTTTTTGCCTAAAATGGGATACAAAGTAGATCGGATAGACAAAGGTAACCCACATCTATAATGAAAATAAGCGAGTGCCATACCGACAAAGCAGTAAATGGCCCAAGCATGAAAGCCAAAATGCAGAAAGGTAATGTTCATCGCCTGTTTAGCGGCTTCTAGAGTCTCTGGCTCACCCAAAGGCGGCGCCATAAAATGATACAAAGGCTCTGCAGTACCATAATAAATTAAGCCAATCCCTAAACCTGCTGAAAACAGCATACCTATCCAAGAAACTAAGCTATACTGGGGTTTTTCAGTCTGATGCCCAAGGCGAATATCACCATATCGGCTAAAAGGTATATACAAGCAGAAAATTGCTGCAGCATTCATTAAAATAATAAAAAACCAGCCAAACTTATCGGTAATAATAGCCTGTAGTGTATTAAACACCTCGCTAGCTAAGTCAGCATAATAGGCGCCAAATATTATGAAGCCCACTATTAACAGAGTTGAGGTGATAAATACTGGTTTGTTAACGCGTGGAAAAGGCCCCAAGCGTCCCACTTTTACTTCATTCATTTAAGCTCCTTTGGCTAAGTGATTTTTATGCATACTATTTGGTTTAACTACACTATTGTTAATTAATACTACACTATAACACCAAAGTCTTTTTCTACTACTATATGCCGTAAGTTATTTGTTTATTTGCAGCCTTAGCCGACAGTTAGCACACTATGGCTTATACTGTTAATAAGCCAATTTTGCCTAACTTTTAACTTAAGCTTCGTTTCTAGTTTTAATCTAAACCCCAAAGCGATAGCCCACCACTGATAGTGTCTATATGATCCAAACTAATTCATCCTCTACCCTCAATAAAAAACCTTATAAAAATTTAGGCAGTAAATCCCTACAGCGCAGTTGGTGGCGCCACTGGATCTATCCGCTACTGTTTTTATTGGCAATGGTATTGTCGTTATCGACTTACTTGACGTTGGACTCTATCCAGCAGTCAGTACGAGATTATGTCACTGATAATCAGCGAGTATTGGTGGGTGGTGACCTTATCTTGGGTAGCAAGCAAGCGTGGACACCAGACATATTACAAGCTATTGAGAGGTTTGAAGCAGAGTCTGCTGATCAAAAGGTGGTGTATGACTATCAGTTTAACGCCATGATTTCGAGTGTGTCAGATACAGAGGCTACTACCGATACAACATCTTCCGACCCTGTAGCACAAACCTTGTTGGCTCGTGTCAAAGCAATCTCTACAGACTATCCACTGTATGGGGAGGTTGAGCTCGCCTCTGGTAAGCCCTTATGGCAACAACTTCAACCCAATACCATTGTAGTAGAAACCCAAATACTAACTGGACTAAACCTACAAATAGGCGACCAAGTTCAAATTGGTGAAGCGACCTTTACTATTGCCGATGAGTTGGTGAGCGAGCCAGACCGCCCATTAACTGCTTTTGGCTTTGGGGCACGGGTGCTGATGTCAGATAGTGACTTAGAAGCCACTGACTTGATGGGACAACGCAGCCGAGTCGATTACCGTATTGAGTTGGCAGGGCCAGCTGAGGCTATTAATAAACAACAAACACAGCTTGAAACGCTATTAGGCGAACCCTCAGAAGTCACAATCACCGATGCCAATGATGCAGAAACCTCAGTGACAGAGGTGTCGGATAATGTGCTGATGTTTTTAAAGCTGTTAGTGATTGCAGTGCTATTTTTGTCCGCCGTGGCCCTACTGAGTGTGGTTAAAGCCTTCGCCGGTTTACAACAAAATGCCAATGCCATTCGCCGCGCTTTGGGCGAGTCCATTGCTGATATTAAGCGCAGCTACTATCTGCTATTTATTGTCATGGCAGGGCTAGCCTGTCTCGCCTCTGGCATTCTAAGTTTGGGAATGCTTAAGGTGGGTGCACAGTATCTCACTGCTATCTTGCCGCCCGATGTCATCTTATCTATTAAATTGAGCAGTTTATTAAAAATAAGTCTAGTGGCCTTGGTCATTACTTTATTGGTGGTTCAGCACAGTCTGTATTCAGTAACCCACACCAAACCCTCTGCAGTCTTAAAACAG
>JAHHUJ010000235.1 GCA_020024075.1 Psychrobacter sp. | reverse complement strand
TTGGTGGATAGTGCGTAAGTTCTAACAGATTTAATCGAGCGAGCAAAAACAAAGGATCAGATTCGTTATGAGTGGGTGGCAAATGCCATTCATAGAAAAACAAATATGAATAAGATTGGTAAAGAAGAATCCGCCTTACTGTCCGCCTTACTATTGCTCAATGAGGATAAACACACAAATTTGATTCAAAGTCATCTTGTCGATAGTGTGGCGGTAAAAAATGATTTTATCTTAAACCAGGATGCCACCGCATTCATATTTCAAATGCCGTCTACGCATTGGAAAATGGTTGCCGTCAAGCCCAATGCTGACATGACTGCTATTGCCAATCAATTGTCTAAGCAGTTGGTATTGTTCATGCTATTAGGATTTACGGGTATCTTAGCGTTGACGGTACTAATCTTTAGAAACTATTTTACCCGCCCTTTAAATCAAATGACCAAGTCCGTCAAACAAATGGGCGACTTAATTGAGCAAAAGAAGTATAGAGAGTTAAGTAAGCATAAAATACCCAGCTTTAATGTCCATGAAATTAAAGTCATTAGTGAGCAGACCAACCAATTGATTGATAGAGTGGTTGATAATGAAGGGGCACTGGCAGATATCAACACACACTTAGAAAAAAGAGTCAATCAACGTACCACTGAATTACAAGCGGCTATAGACCAGCTAAAGGCATCGCAAGTACAACTGGTTCGTTCTGAAAAGATGGCATCATTGGGTCAAATGGTGGCAGGGGTGGCACATGAAGTTAATACCCCCTTAGGATATGTACGCAGTAATATTGAAATGGTCAAAGACAACTTATACCGCTTTAATGAGATTATTGAACAAACGCAGCACCTTATTGACACCTTAAAAAATACGACGGCAAGTCAAGACGATATTGATGCGGCTATTGCCAGTACCTTAGCCTGTTGCAATGAAATAAAAGAAGATGAAGTCATTGATGATATGAATGAGATTGCCAAAGATGGCTTGTATGGGGTGGATCAGATCTCTGAATTGGTGCATAGCTTACGTGATTTTTCGCGTATCGATGAGTCAAAAGTCAAAGCAGTAGATATTAATGATTGTATTAATAGCTCATTATTGATGGCCAAACATAATCTCAAAGACCTCACACTACAAAAAGATTTGGGCGAGCTTGAGCCCGTGCAATGTAACCCTTCGCAAATAAATCAAGTCCTATTAAATCTATTTAATAATGCAGCTGATGCCGTCGCTGATAATGAGCACGGTGAGCTGAAAGTTCGCTCATATCAGCAAGATAACGTTGTCATTATTGAGGTGAGTGACAATGGTTCTGGTATCTCGCAAGATAATATGGACAAAATTTTTGAGCCATTTTTCACCACTAAGAAGGTAGGCGAGGGAACAGGGTTAGGGCTTACTATATCCAGTCAAATTATAGAGCAGCATGGTGGTTCGTTATCTGTTGACTCGGTGGTAAACCAAGGGACGACATTCACCATTACGTTACCCTTAAAGCAAGCAAACACAGAGGTTAAACCTAAGTCTACATCGCTATTTATCGATTAGTTAGGCTACATTGGACTACCGTTGCCTATATTGTCTATCTATACGCCAAAAAATTTGTACCTTAACAATTTGTACCTTAACTACTATGTAGGTCTGACTATGGAAAAACCTAAAATTGCTTTTATTGACGATGAACGAAGAATTCTTAAAAGTTTAAAAATGTTTTTTCGTCAAACACATGACGTCTTTATCACCACTGATGCTGATGAATTAATGACGTATATCAAAAACAATGACGTCAAAGTTGTGATTAGCGATCAGCGTATGCCAGATATCAAAGGGACAGAAGTTCTCGAAAAAGTAAAGCATCTCTCCCCCAGTACAGTGCGTATCTTACTTACGGGTTATGCGGATCTTAATGCTATTGCAGATTCAGTTAATAGCGGTGAGATTTATCGCTATATTACTAAGCCTTGGCAAAATGAAGACTTAAAAAAGATAGTAGATAAGGCAACGTCGATTGCAGAAACAATGAAAGATATTGACTTCACTTATATCGAGGATTCAGGTTGTTCAGATAAGTTTGTACTTGTTTTAGATGATTCAGAAGAAACTTACTTGCAGATGAAAAAATATTTTGGCCCTATATATAATTTGCATTGGGCTGATAGTTTAGATAAAGCTGCCAAGCTTATGGCAAAACATAACTTTGCCGTCGCAGTCAGTGATGTTGAACTCGATGGCGAAGACATTACCCCTATTGTTTATGAGCTTAAAAGTATCCGACCCGAACTGATGATGCTTATGATTACCGAGTATAAAGATGCTCACATGCTTATCGATCTTATTAATAAAGGGCAGATTTTTAGATGCCTACCAAGACCGACCAATTTATCCATTCTAGGTGTTAGCTTGGATAGGGCGTATCAGCATCATCTAAGAATGGTAAATGAGCCGTCTTTGGCGGTTTTACATGAGGTCGAAGCCGTACCAGAAGATGAAAAAATTAGCTTTTCTAGCCGTATCAAAAGCTTCCTATCATTATTCATCAGGTTTAAAAGAAGACCAGTGTAGATACGGTGACTGGTTATTGTTAACTTGTAGCACGATTGCTTCGATGCCCCCACCAAGACAATGCCAATACCACCAAAACCCCAAGCGCCATTAATCCCAAAGTCGTCAGCCACTGCGCACCACTAGGATACTGCCAAGGGGCAACGTTATAAATCGCTTCATTACCCAAGCTTCCCAAACCACCTGACGCATCTATCTTCCAAGGCCACACCTTAAGCAACGAGCCTGCAATAAAGCCTGTTAATAGTGCTAATGTACCCTGATAATAACGAGCCAATAGCCACTTTAAAACGTGGGTAAATAATAATAGACCCGTTACCATGCCTGCCATTAAAGTAATAATAACGCTTAAGTTTAAGTTATGCACCGCATCTAATATGGCGTTATACACACCCAGCAATAATAGTATAAATGACCCCGAAACACCGGGTAATATCATCGCACAAATCGCAATCGCCCCTGCAAAAAAGATATAAGGCAGGCTCGGTGTTGTGGTCATCAATGGCAGACTGCTAATACCTGCTGCAACCACAATGCCTATAATAAATAGCCCTACACGTGCCATATTCCAGCGCTCAATCTCCTTTAATAACACCACAATAGTCGCTACCACCAAACCGAAGAAGAATGACCAAATGAGTAACGGTTGATTATCTAATAAGTGCTTAATCGTACCTGCCAGCGTCGCAAAACTGGTGGCTATACCCAACAGCAACACCAATAAAAAGGTCGCATCAACGT
>JAHHUJ010000234.1 GCA_020024075.1 Psychrobacter sp. | reverse complement strand
ATTAAAGTGGGGTGAACTCGAAGTTCAATACCGGTAGGCTCCTGATTAGCAGCATTGGCCTGTTGATCAGCATAGCGACGTACGGCAAAGCCTAAGTGCTTAATACGATAGCCCAGCTCTTCAGCGTAAGTCACATCTTGTAGGGTAATTTTGGTAATGCCTTCACAGTATACTTTATTGAACTGCAAAGGAATACCAAATGCAATAGAGGCTAGCAGGGCCAATTTATGGGCGGCATCGATCCCTTCCACGTCGAAGGTAGGGTCCGCTTCTGCATAGCCTAGCTCTTGTGCTTCAGCCAATACGTCATTGAAGTCGCGACCTTTATCACGCATCTCCGACATAATAAAGTTACCAGTACCATTGATGATGCCTGTTAACCAGTCAATTTTGTTGGCAGCCAGTGCTTCACGTAATACTTTAATAATAGGAATACCACCCGCAACAGCTGCTTCATACGCCACATGGACATTATGATCTTCAGCAAGTGCAAAAATTTCGTTGCCATGTTCAGCAAGTAGGGCTTTATTAGCAGTAACTACATGTTTGCCGTTTTTGATGGCGTGAATAATGACCTCTTTAGCCACGGTCATGCCACCAATTACTTCAATAACAATATCGACATCATCGCTTTCGGCAATTGCCATTAAATCACTATTTTGTTTGATGGCAGGGTCGATATCATCGCGTTGACGGCGGGTACCTACCTGGGTAATAACAATATCGTGACCACTACGCCTTTTAAGTTCTTTTAAGTTATCCTTTAATAGGTCTAGGACACCTGTGCCCACAGTGCCCAGTCCCAATATAGCAAGTTTGATTGATTTGCTCACGTTATCCTCAGTAGTGTTATCCAGCGTTATAATCTTTTTTGGTATGAATAAAATGATAGAAATGCTTAGTAAATAAAGATAAAGCTCTTATAGTTTATTACTATATAGGTTAATAATACTATTGTTTTCTAAAACTAAATAGCCCTTATTCATTGTGCTTTAATAGCCCTGATTTACCTTTTTATCTTTGGTTATATATCAAGGCGGTATTTATCTTAGCAGTCAATGTTAATCGAATAAAGCACTAACTACTTAATAGTCATTTCTATTATTAGCCCCTAAATCCATATTATTTCTGTTTGTTACTTTAACGAGGTAATACAGCTTTAGGGGGTGTTAAAAGCTTTAGAGACTTATTAAAAAAAGTACTTAGGATTATTTATTAGCAATAGCGGCCGCTGCCATCTCTTTGGCTGGCAAGTAACCGCCAATTTGAACCCCAGATTCAGTGAAGACGGCTGGTGTACCGCTCACACCTAGGCTTAGACCTAACTCAATATGAGATTGAACTGGGCTATCACATTTTGGTGTAGGTAGGGGTTCGCCTTTTTTGGCTTTATCCATCGCAGATTTCGGGTCATCGCTACACCAGATGGCTTCCATTTTTGGCACACTGCTTTGGCTGCGTGGCCAAGCCAGATAGCGAACCTCAATACCTTCGGCATTAAGCTGATCCATTTCAGAGTGCATCTTGGTGCAGTAAGGGCAGTCTGCGTCAGTGAAGCTATAGATAACGGCTTTAGTTTCCCCTTTAGCAGGATAGATAATCATTTCATCCTTAGGCACAGTCGCCAGCTTTTCTTTGGCTGCCTTGGCCGTTAGTTCACTACTAATCTCAATTGGTTGTGGCTGACCCACCTCCAAGATTTGACCTAGAATAATATGGCGGCCCTCTTTATCACTATAAAAAGCTGGGGCACCTTCGGCATTGACCCAGTAGATATTGTCCATACTGGTGGGTACAGCAGATAGGATTTTTTGCTCGATACCAGAAGCTTTTAGATTGTCTTCAATGGCTTTGACCACAGTAGCATCTGACTCTAAAGTACCTGTGTTTTTATTGGTAGTAGGTTGGTTTTGCTTGGCTTCAGTGTTGTTGCTATTGCAGCCGGTTATGGCCACAGCCAATGCCAATAAAGCAGCTTTGGTGAAATTAGGTGATTTGTTTGCAGAAAGGTCACGCAGCAATGTACTCATAAAGGTTGTCTCTTAGAAAACGATTCTTAAAGGTTTCTATTCTCAATGCTAGGATAGGTTTTAATTCACAATTTAGAGCCATACGGCTTGGGTTTTTATTAGTTTTACTGCAGCTTTAAGCGTTATAAACCAATAATTCCCATCGCTATTTATAGTCTTTATTTAGAACAATAAAAATAAACCCCAGTTTAGCATATTATGTATTTGATATAAGCCAGTTAAACAAAAGCCCCACTGCAGTTAACAGTGAGGCAATGATTGTCTATACTGGCAGTGGCTGGGTTTAAGCTTTGATAAATTTAAGCTTTGATAAATTTAAGCGTCAATAGACAGATGCATCAAGCAACTACTTTGTCGCACGAGGTGGTAGGCCTGTGTGCTGGGTTTGGAAGTTGCCTTTTTTAACTCGTTTAGCGTTTGAGTGCTTATTGCCTGCGGCAGCGGATGAGTTTCGACGTTTAGCAGAGTCAGATCCCACACGGCTGTTCTTTTTGCGTGCAGACTTATAGCTGTCCTGACTGTCTCTGCCCTCTAAACGTGAATTGAAAGGGGGCACCAAACAATGACGAGCGGTACCAATTAAGTCTTCACGCCCTAAGCGCTTTAGTGCAGCGCGGAGCATGGCCCAGTTTTTGGGATCATGATAACGTAGGAAGGCCTTGTGCAATTTGCGCTGCTTGCCTGACTTCACAATCTCCACATCACCGCCTTCACGAGTCACTTTATGCAGTGGGTCTTTGTGAGTATGGTACATGGTAGTCGCTGTGGCCATTGGGCTTGGATAGAACGCTTGTACTTGGTCGGTTCTAAAGTCATGGCGCTTCAGCCACAGGGCTAAATTCATCATATCTTCATCAGTGGTGCCGGGGTGAGCGGCGATAAAGTAGGGGATTAAATACTGCTCTTTGCCCGCCTCAGCGCTGTATTGCTCAAACATCTGTTTAAATTTATCGTATGAACCCATACCTGGCTTCATCATTTTCGATAAGACGTTTTGTTCAGAATGTTCAGGGGCAATTTTTAGATAGCCACCGACGTGATGGGTCACCAATTCTTTGACATACTCAGGGTCTTTTACCGCCAAGTCATAACGCAGACCTGAAGCAATCAAAATCTTCTTGATGCCTTTAATATCACGCGCCTTACGATATAGCTTGGTTAAATTGCTGTGGTCGGTTAATAAGTTGTCACAGATATCTGGATAGACGCAAGAGGGCTTACGGCAGTTTTTCTCAATGGTTTCATCTTTACAGCTTAAGCGGTACATATTGGC
>JAHHUJ010000233.1 GCA_020024075.1 Psychrobacter sp. | reverse complement strand
CCGTCTACACTTGTGATTTATCGCATGAATATGTCAGCATTAATGCCGATTATCGCAGCTAGTGAGATAGTCTTTATAGCTTTGAGAGGCAGTCATTGTTATCGATGACTGCCTTTTTTTAACGGAAATGCTCGGCAAATAAATCTGCCAAATAACGAGCTAAGGTGTCTGGTATATCGTGACCAAGGCCTGGTATCAGCTTAAAGTCAGCGTGCGGGATAGTTCTCGATAGGCTATGACCATGAGCAGGAGGCAGTAACCTGTCTTTTGAGCCATGTACAATTAATGTCGGCTGTTTTATTTTTTCATCTATACTTACTAAAGAGCCTGTCGCCAATAGTGCCAGTAATTGACGATTTACTCCTTTGGGATAAAAGCGGCGTTTGTAGAGCAGTTTAGTGCGTTTTAAGGCTCGTTTTTCATCAAAAAAGTCAGGAGAAGCGATAACGCGTTGTAAATGCAGGTTATTTTCGATAATTTCAGTAGCATCTTTGGTCTCTGTTACAGGTTTGCTCAGTGCTCTAAGGGCATCAATCTTGGGCGGCGGTAAAAAAGGTTTGTTATTGCTAGTGGCTAGCAGACCTAGCTTCTCAACTCTATCTGGATGCTCAGCGGCTAAAATTTGAGCAATCATACCGCCCATAGACATCCCAATCACATAACACTTCTCTATTTGTAACGCATTTAACAGCTGATGCACATCTTCTGTCATATCAAAAAGGGTATAAGGGATGCTGTCTTCTTCGATATTAATGGGCAAGCCAAGCTTAAATCGTGATAATAAAGCCAGCTTTTTGGAGACTGATTTATACTCTTTGGTGAGTTTGTTTTTGTGCTTAAGCTTGCTTGATTTGCCTATGTCTCGATTATCAAATCGAATCACTTGGTATCCTGAGCTGATTAGCTGTTGGCAAAACAGGTTTGACCAAACCAAAGACTGAGCACCGAGCCCCATAATTAATAAAATAATCGGATTACCCTCATCACCACCACGCTCTAAATAGAACTTATATTTTGGGGTTCTTATTTTATAGGCTTGCATAAAATGCGCATATTTTGAGGGTTTGGTCTTAATTTTGTACTGATTATCTGGCGTGGTATCGGGCATAAGAGAACCTAGTCTTCTTAATTGATTACTCAATGAGAGGCTATCATTACAGAAGACTAGAGTATTAAAATGTCAGTTTGATGACAGTTATTTGACTTGCAGCATGTGCTTTTTTAGTTCAGCAACGATAAAGGGTTGGAAGTAGTCAGGTAAGTCGTGCGACATACCCTTAATGAGCTTAAAGGTAGCATTAGGGATGTCTTTGGCAACTGCTTTGCCATGTGAGGGAGGCAATAACCCATCATTGCTACCATGCATCACCAAAGTCGGTGCTTTAATCTCTTTACTATAAGGCTGTACTGAGCCGGTCATCAATATAGCCTTTAGTTGCTGGACACTACCAACTGGATAAAAGCAGCGTTGGTATCTTAATTTAGCAACCTCAGCCACAGCCTCCTCATCGATATGACCTTGTGAGCCCACGGTTTTGATAAACCATTTGCCATGCTCAACGATATCTTCTTCTTTGTGACTGCTTGGGCGTTTGATTAACGTATACAGTTGTTTGGGGCGAGGCGGCGCTAATAAAGGCTTGTTATGAGTGGAGAATACTAAGGCTAAACGGTCTATTAAATGCGGATGCTTAGCGGCCAGAATTTGGGCAATGATGCCGCCCATCGAAGCACCTAGCACATGGACTTGACGAAATCCTAAAGCTTTAATCAAGCCTGCGGTATCCTCTGCCATATCCTCTAAGCGATAAGCGGCGGGAGTTTTTGAGTTATCAAGCCCTAGTTGCAGCTTTATCATGGCAGCAAGGGTATTGGCTTTGGGAATATCTGAGTGTGAAATTTTGGTAGACAGCCCAATGTCCCGATTATCAAAGCGAATGACAAAGAATCCCGCTTCAATTAATCGTTTTACAAAGTTTTCAGGCCAAAATATAAGCTGTGAGCCTAACCCCATAATCAACAGTAACGGAGGGTTTTGTGGATTGCCACCCACTTCGACACAAAGCTCAATATTCTTGGAGACTGGAATTATAGCTTGTTGCATCAAGTCTGAAACAGAAGAGGGGTGCCAATCATACTGGTTGAGAATAGGGTTTGGCATGATATCGTAAATCCTTTTAATGGCTTTGATTGACAGGTATCAAAGTAAACTATACCTCTAGCATTTCAAAGTCTAATTTACCAACCCCACATTCAGGGCAGGTCCAATCATCAGGGATATCTTCCCATTTGGTTCCTGGTGCAATTCCTTCTTCTGGGCAGCCTAACTCTTCGTCATATATCCAGCCACAAATTATGCATTCCCATTTTTTCATTACATAGCTCCCTATATAGCACAAAGTTAATGTTTAAATTTGGGCATTGATTATAGCAAACAAGCTTGGTAACCGGTATTCGATTTTCGGTAGTCTATCTGTAAGACTCAAAGAGGAGGATATGGTAAAATAGGCGTTTTGTTAAACGATAGCCCTTCCTATCTGTTTAGCTGACCTCTTCGACCCTAATTTTGATGGATAACTTATGAGTGACAACCCTCAAAGCCTCTCAAGCGTACAAGAGACAAGCGCTGTACCCCTGAGTAACGAAACTTTACAAAGCCGTAGACAGCATGACTTATGGAAAGCCATTCGCACCGTTCCTGACTTTCCTAAGCCTGGTATTGATTTTTATGATATCACGCCACTATTACTTGATCATGTCAATGAAGTTATTGATGCCATGCTAGCAGCTTTGCCAGATGGCCTATTAGATCAGATTGATTGTTTTGTGGCTGTTGAAGCCCGTGGTTTTGTGTTTGCAAGTTTATTATCAGGACGCTTGGGTAAAGGTATGATGTTGCTGCGTAAGCCTGGCAAACTACCGCCTCCTGTGGCCAATAAGTCTTATGCCTTAGAATATGGCAGTGATACTTTAGAGATTCAAGGTGGTATGGCTCCGTGCAAAGTATTATTGGTTGATGATATCTTAGCTACTGGGGGTACTTTAAATACCGCCTATCATTTGTGCCAAGAAGCGGGTCATGAAGTGGCGGGTGTGTTGGTATTATTAGATTTGGTGGATTTACATAAGCCATTCCCAGTACCGGTATATACCGTGCTAGAAGGCTAAGCTGCGCTATGACAAACCTTAGTATAGAGCAATAAAATCGCTTTAGCTGTTAATAAAAAACTCTACGCTAGCGTAGAGTTTTTTTTGGTCTAGATGACAGCTTAACGTGCTTAATAGTTGTTTATACACTTAACAGTCGTTTATACAGTAGTTATT
>JAHHUJ010000232.1 GCA_020024075.1 Psychrobacter sp. | reverse complement strand
GCTTAATACCACTTAATTTAAGACTTAGATTAATGAATACGGACAGAGCGCTGAGTAGAAACACAAGGCGCTGTGTCTACTTTATTGAGAGTAAAAGTAAGTTTGATCAATAGGGATATCGCATTATCAAACTTATTTAAACTTGAGATTTGAGCACGAATCTTTAGAATACGGGGTTGTCTTTAACAATAAAGGCAGGCCCTTTTTTTATTTTTAAGTTAATGTAAAACTAGCGCTTGCTGTATTTTTGCAATCTCTATCTCATCAGGATTAGTCTACTAAAAGGAACATAAAGCTTATGCTAAAAAAGCCCTCTAGGTCCACAATTTTAATGCCTGTCTTCGCGCCAGCTGTGATAGTTCTGGTGCTGCTAGTGATAGGTACTATCTCAAATCCTGATGCTGCTGGAGAGCTGTTTAACCAAGTTCTAAACTATACCACCACAACCTTTGGTTGGTTCTATATGCTGGCGGTGGCGCTGTTTTTAATCTTTATTTTGGTATTGGCGTTTTCTTCCTACGGTAATATCAAACTCGGTCCTGACCACGCAGAGCCGGATTATAAGTTCAGTGAATGGTTCGCTATGCTCTTTTCTGCGGGATACGGTATTGCCTTGCTGTTTTATGGTGTGTCTGAGCCGGTTGTGCATTTTGCGGAACCACCAAATTCCGCCCCTGAGACAATTGCCGCTGCCAAAGAGTCTATGCATATTGCATATTTTCACTGGGGACTTCATACCTGGGCGATTTATACCTTTACCGGTCTGGTTTTGGCCTACTTTGGCTTTAGGCATGGCTTACCACTGTCGATGCGCTCTACTTTATTCCCGTTGATTGGTGATAAGATTTATGGGCCCATTGGACATGGTGTAGATGTCATTGCCTTGTTGGCGACAATTTTCGGTGTGGCAACGACGCTGGGTTTATCAGTGTCACAAATCAACTCAGGTCTGAACTATCTATTGCCTGATTTAATCCCTATTGGTACCAGCGTTCAGATTATTACCATTGCAGTTATTACTTTTGCCGCTCTCATCTCAGTGTTGTCAGGTATGGATAAGGGGATTAAGCGCTTATCCATGCTTAATGTAATCTTGGCAACGGCGTTGATGCTGTTTGTGTTTATTGCCGGTCCAAGTGTATTTATCCTAAATGCGTTTATGGAGAATACAGGAAGTTACTTAAGCAATATTGTTGAGCGAACGTTTAGCCTACAAGCCTATGTGCATGGTGATTGGATTGCGAGCTGGACGCTGTTTATTTTTGCATGGACCATTGCTTGGTCTCCTTTCGTGGGCACTTTTATTGCCAATATTAGCCGTGGTCGTACCATTCGCCAGTTCGTTCTGGGGGTGTTGTTTGTTCCCGTTATCTTCACCTTTTTTTGGTTTGCCGTCTTTGGAGATACTGCGCTAAATCTAATCATGGTTGAAGGACTAGATACCTTGATTGGCGATGTGCAAGCGGATAAGTCAGTTGCTTTATTTAAACTGTTTGAAGCCTTACCGTTTACTCAAGTTGCTTCGTATTTAACAGTATTATTAATCATGACTTTCTTTGTGACTTCATCAGATTCTGGGTCTTTGGTTATTGATTCTATTGCCTCAGGTGGTCGTCCGACACCGGCATGGCAGCGGACATTCTGGGTAGTTATTCAGGGGGTAGTGGCTTCCGTACTATTATTGGCAGGTGGTTTAACGGCTTTGCAAACGGTCGCTATAGTTAGCGCCCTGCCATTTGCTATTATTTTGCTTATTTCAATGGGAGGTATGTGGCGAGCACTGATTATTGAGGAGCATCGTACAGAAAGTTTGGAGCAGGATAATCACTTACCGCCGCATCTATTAACTCCGAGTGCCTGGCGAGAGCGTATCGATTATCTGACTAAGCAGCCGACACGCGATGAGGTGTTAAGCTACATTCAAGACGTGGTAGAAGTGGCGATGCATCAAGTGGCCGATAAGTTTATGGAGTCTGGGTGGCAGGCTAAGGTAGAATTTGATGAGATCAATAGTCGAGCCATCTTGCAATTGCAGCGTGGCGAAGAGGTAGACTTTACCTATGAAGTGCGACTAGGCGAGCATGATATCCCAGACTATTATGAACAAAGCGGCGCTCAGGTAGGTCAACTGCATCATTATCGTGCCGAGGTTTATCTACGCCGCGGGGGACTCACTTATGACTTGTATGGCTATCAATCAGATGCCGTGATTAATGATATTATTGATCAGTTTGAAAAATACTTACACTTCCTGAACGTATCTCCTGACAGCTTACCGTGGCGCATGGAGATGCATGATGAAGGGCTGGTTGTTGAGTCTAGTAGTGAGTTTGATAAATAGTTTGATTAACCTTTTAAAACTTGAGTTTTAACGCTGAGTCTTTACAATACGAGCTTACTCTTAATTAGGGTAAGCTCTTTTTTTATGAGAATTAACGGTTAAGCGCCTCATTAAAGTAGCTCGTTTAGTGACTCGATAGATTAAGTTAAGTGACACACTCTCATTATCCTAAGCTTGTAAATGGCCAAAAAATGACTTTTATTACCGAAAATAATACGCATCCATTACTACAGCCACTGTATATTGGTGGATTAGAGATTCAAAATCGACTGATGGTAGCGCCGATGGCTGGGGTAACAGACAACCCGTTTCGACGCTTATGTAAGTCGTTTGGGGCAGGTCATGCTGTCAGCGAAATGATGACTGCAGATGCCACCTTGTATGCGCATAAAAAGTCATTGTTCCGAGCTAATTTTGAGGGAGAGATTGCGCCAATTTCAGCTCAAATAGCAGGCGCTGACGTGGATAAAATTGCCGAAGCTGCGCAGTATCAGGTGAACAATGGAGCACAAATTATTGATATAAATATGGGCTGCCCAGCAAAAAAAGTATGCCGTAAGCTGGCAGGCTCAGCCTTACTTAAGGATGAAGAGTTGGTCGCCAGACTGCTTGATGCGACTGTGGAAGCTGTGGATGTGCCTGTCACCTTAAAAACCCGTTTGGGCTATGAAAATGGTAAAGAAAACATCTTACGAGTAGCCAAAAGAGCAGAAGAGGCAGGCATTGCTGCTATTGCCATTCACGGACGTACTCGTGAGGATAAGTATGGCGGGGAGGCACGTTACGAGTTGATTCGTGAAGTCAAAGAAATGGTCAGTATCCCAGTGATTGCCAATGGCGATATCGACAGCCCAGAGAAGGCTATTGAAGTATATGAGCAAACTGGCTGTGATGCCATTATGATTGGCCGAGCGGCTCAAGGTCAGCCTTGGATTTTCCGTGATATCGCCCATTATTTGCAAACAGGTGAAAGGTTGCCAGAGCCGACTATTGATGAGCTACGAGA
>JAHHUJ010000231.1 GCA_020024075.1 Psychrobacter sp. | reverse complement strand
GTAATAAAGGTATCTGGAATACCATATAAAGCATTCAAGGCATAACTAATTTGTAATCCTAAAAAGCCGATAGGGCCAATAGTGCCCGCCGCCACTGCAATAATACAGCAGGCATCAATAATAGCCCCTGTGTGACCGGTTAATACCCGCTTACCAAATACAGGATAAAGGAAAGTTCGGGGCTTTAAAGGCAGACCTTTATCATAGTGCAGATGCATAATGACAATTGCAGACAAGCTACCTACAATTGCCCAAGCCAAAAACCCCCAGTGCATAAAAGCTTGTGATAGTGCATTAAAGGCTTTTTGTTGGATGTCTGTGGTTTCAGCGAATATTGGAGGCGGCGATACAAAATGTGCCATGGGTTCAGCAGCCGCCCAAAAAACTCCACCACCTGCCAGCAAAGTACAAAATAAAATAGCCATCCATTTGAAGCTATCCATCTCAGGCTCTGCCAAATTACCCAAGATCACACGACCTGTGCGACCTGCGCTAACAGCCAAAGCAATCACAAAAGTAGCCAATAGTAGCATCTGCCAAAAAGGTCCAAAAAATCTCACCGACCAATTAAAACCAACCTCTACTACTTGGGCTAAGTACTGTTGATTAAATAGGGCCATCAGTACAAATATGATAATAAAGCCACCGCTATACCATAAAGCTGGGTTTTTTAAACCCAATGCATCTTTTGACTCTAAGTGAGAATGTGGTGCTTTATTTGCGTTTGATCCTAAACCGGACTCAGTGCCGGGAGTGATATCCATATCAGCCATGATCTTACTTCCTTATACTTGTTTAGTCTCCACTATTCAACGGCAAGCCTATGAAAGCTAATCGTCTAGGGCATCCTGCCCAATTTATACCTATAACTACACGATGCAAAACAAGCTTAAGTCGCTATTGGCAACTTAATAACAAGCACCACTAACCCAGTAATTCACCTCCAAAGCTATAAACCACTGTTGCCAACCAAATGTATATGTTGAATAAAACTGACTATAAAACAAGTGAAAAGATAAGCTAAAACATCAGCCTAAAAAATCCACTAGGCCGGCTCTTTAGTTCTCTGACTGACTTTAGCATAACTACTATTAAGCTCAGGCATGGGCTCAAGTGAGTTTTGTAAAAAGTTATACCAGTTACCCCCAATAACCTGTCCTGCTTCATAATCACTAAAGCCAACCTTTAACAAACCTTGGTAGATATTGCGCATACCATCTTCGCCTGCAAACCAAGGCAGAGAGTCAGGCCAGCCTGACTTATTAGCAGAGCCTTCACCATAATCCATCTTCTTCGACCAACGCCCGTTACGCATCCACTCAAGCACTGACTGAGACTGATTTAGACACAAATCGCTACCAATACCTAAATGTTCGACACTAACCATATCTGCCGTTTTAGCAACCATTTTACAGAAATCTTCTAAACTGCAGTGGCTACCATTAGGTAAATGCAAAGGGTATAAGCTAAAACCAAATAGACCCTCATTAGCCGCCAAGGCTTTTATAACCGTATCTGATTTATTACGCAGTGCATCATAGGCAAAGCTTGGGTTTGCATGACTGATACAGATAGGACGCTTAGATAAATCTATGGCCTCAAGCGTTGACCTCTCGGCACTATGTGACATATCGATAATCATGCCCACACGGTTCATCTCTTTGATAACTTGCTCGCCAAAGCGAGTAATGCCCGTATCATGCTTTTCATAACAACCAGTTGCCAAGAGACTTTGGTTATTATAACTTAGCTGCATAATAGCTAATCCCTGCTTACGCATCACACTCACTAGGCCAATCTCATCTTCAATTGATGAGCAGTTTTGAGCACCAAATAAGATACCTACTTTACCAAGCTCTTTAGCTTTTTGAATATCGAGAGCTCTGTATACAGGCATAATAAGGTCAGAATTTTGCTCAAAGCGTTGTTCCCATTCTGCAAACCGAGTCAACGTAGCTCGAGCAACCTCATGGTAAACCAAAGTGACATGCACCGCATGAATACCACTGGCTTTAAGCATCAAAAAGTAATCCCTATTCCAGTTGCTGTACTGCAACCCATCTATAACTATTTGATTGTTAAACATGGTACGTCCTTGTAGCCGATTAAAGACAATATCTTTTGTTATGGTTTTACGCACTTAGTAGGCGCGCTGATAAGCGGTTTTCACAATGGTATAAAACTCTTTGGCATACTGACCTTGCTCGCGTGGACCGAAACTAGAGGCTTTTCGACCACCAAATGGTACATGGTAATCCGTACCCGCAGTAGCTAAGTTCACCATGACACAGCCAACTTCTACCTGCTCTTTAAATAAAGCACTATCACGCAAGCTTTGGGTAATAATACCGCCGGTCAGACCAAAGCGTGTATCATTAGTAATAGCAATAGCCTCTTCGATGTCATCACTGATACGAATCACTGACGCTAATGGAGCGAAAACCTCTTCTTGATTGATTTCCCAATCGTTCTGTGTGTCTAATACAAGGGTTGGTGCCATATAGTATCCTTCATGTGGCATATCTAAACGCTCACCACCTAAAGTAATTTCAGCACCTTGCTGCTTAGCTTTTTGTACCCAATCAAGATTTGAAGCCAATTGCTTGTCATCTATCACAGGACCCATAAAAATGCCCTCTTGTAATGCATGACCAATCTTGAGTGTTTGCATACGTTGAACCAACCTCTCCACATATTCATCATAGACACCGTCCATAACCAATAATTTAGAAGAAGCGGTGCATTTTTGGCCAGCACTAGAGAACGAACCTGCAATAGTCGCTTCAATCGCAATATCTAAATCAGCATCATTAGCAATTACCAAAGCGTTCTTACTTCCCATCTCTAACTGACAGCGTACAAAGTTTGGTGCAGTTGCTGCTGCCACTTTACGACCCGTTGGTACAGAGCCTGTAAAGCTTACGGCATCAATATCAGCTGAGTTAATTAGGGCATTGCCAACACTACCACCACTACCTAATACTAGGTTAAAGGTTCCTGCCGGCAAGCCACTACGATGGATAATTTCTGTCAAAGCTACAGCACTGGCGGGTGTTAAGTTAGCAGGTTTCCAAATGACACTGTTGCCAAAAGCTAAAGCAGGAGCAATTTTCCAGGCAGCAGTGGCTGTTGGGAAGTTCCAAGGTGAAATAACAGCTACCACACCAACTGCTTCACGTGTCACCTCAATCTTAACACCGGGACGTACTGAATCAGCTAGATCACCCATTTGGCGCAGAACTTCAGCCGCAAAATAGTGAAAAAATTGACCTGAACGATAGATCTCTCCACGTCCTTCAGCAAAAGGCTTACCCTCTTCACGCGAAAGCAAACGACCCAACTCATCAC
>JAHHUJ010000230.1 GCA_020024075.1 Psychrobacter sp. | reverse complement strand
GTTGTCTTCACGATGGGCACCGCGCGCCAAATTGGCAAAGTTGGTGGTCAGACGCGTACTACTGGCAGGTTCATAGTTCTCGTCAAAACGGATTTTTGAAATCGAATAGGTAAATTTATTGCTCATAATGCTTGCTATCCTAATTATTAAAGTTATTTAAGTTATTTAAGATAAAACCAAATTGGTGAATGAGATGAATCATACCCAAGCCTTTACATGAATAAAAACGATTTAACCTAACCTAATGTTGAAATAAATTCATGTTAATTGTCTGTTGTATAGCCTCATGAGCCTTTTTTGAGTGAAGCTTGTACAAAAATAAGGGGAGCGTGTTACAAAGCAGGTGATGTGCAAGACTTTGATTTATAATGGTTTATTGGGGAATTATTTGCTATGCAGTTAAGGTAGACAACTGAAAGATAACAGGTAACGCGAGTGATAAACTTAGAAAGTATAAAGGAGTAAAAAAGGCTGGATTTAGCCTGTGTTGAACCAAACTCAGCTTATTATGAGCAAATATCAGTGTATATAACTTCAATCTAGCCTTATAGACTGACAGTTTATGCTGTGAGACTTGCAAAAAAAGCTGTTTTCACTAAGAAAACTAGCCTCTAGTTAGTTTACTGACATAAAAAAAGACCGCCTTATAATGGGCGATCTTTTTAGAGTAAGCTCAATTTTAACTCTAGATTAAATTAATCAAAGCTTAAGTTAACAAAAGCTTAAGTCTAATGCTAACCTTAACTTGGTAGATATTAATGTAACCAGTTAAGACTTACTTGGCTTTTTAATAATTATTTAGCTTCAGTTTTTGCGACTGCTTTAAAGTGAGCCACTTGGTGGTCATTAGTCACTACCAGCATAGGCGTTTTGTCAGCACCTTGGCTCAAGGTATATTTACCTACGACCGAAGCGACAGATGCTGCATCAAACTTAGCTTCTGCATCTGGACAAGCCTTCATAGTGCTTATTATGCTTCCAAGCTCTACCTCACCATTTACAACGCTATAAGGAGCTGAGATATTATTACAAGTATTCATCAGGCTAACTATATTGTTACCTTCAATGGTCATAAAGCTCAAAGTTAACGGCTTAGCAGCATTGGTAAATAGCGTATCCACTTTTTTACCAGCGCTAGTTTTTGCATCTACCAATTGCCAATTATTGGCTTGAAGAGCAGCATCAGTAATTTGATAAGTGGTAACAGTGCCATGAGTTTTGGTGTCAACTTCTGCCATGCCGGTAGTAGTTTGACAGCCTGAAACTAAAGCACTCATAGCAATAGCGCCTGAAATCATTAACATATTAATAGTTTTCATATAAAATCCTCTCAAAATTTAAAATTTTTCATTGGTTTATTATTGATATGGACGGATGTTATAAACACCTTAACCCAGTTTTTTTAAGCTAGCTTTTCTTTCTAGTTGTACTCAAGCCATATCATTTACTAAATATCTTTTTAAATACTTCTTTTGCTAAATACCATTATTACAGAGCCTAAATACACTGACAAGTGTTAGTAACCATTCAAATACTATAAAATTGCTACAGTTACTAATATATGATGCAGTATTGAGTGGATTTTTCATGTGTGGCAGGCTTAAATTTCTTGTTCAGTAGCGTATAATAGGGCCAAACTTAAAATCCGCTACTTATCAGTTTTGTTTTACAGGGCAGACGTTAGTTCATAAGACATTAAACAATAGGGCAACGGATTTTATTAATGCTTTATGTTAGATTTACAATAAAAATTTAGACGCATTTTTTAATTTATCTTTTTATCCTTTTTAGCTTAACCCATTAATTGAAATAGGAAAAATTATGAGCTATCAGCAACAACTACAACGCATCAAAAATGACAAAGGCTTTATCGCAGCTTTAGACCAAAGTGGGGGTAGTACACCAAAAGCACTTCGTATGTACGGTGTGGAGGAGAGTGAATACTCAAATGATGATGAGATGTTTACTAAAGTACACGAAATGCGTACTCGCATCATGACTTGTGACACTTTTGACAGTGGCCGTGTATTGGGCGCTATCTTATTTGAAGATACTATGGATCGCGAAGTAAATGGCAAGCCAACAGCCAACTATCTATGGGAAGACAAAAATATCGTTCCTTTTTTAAAAGTAGATAAAGGTTTGGCAGATATTGAAAACGGCGTACAGGTAATGAAGCCAATGCCAGGCTTGGATTCACTGTTAGAGAAAGCTAAGAACTTCCCAGTCTTCGGTACAAAAATGCGTTCGGTTATTCATGAAGCGAACGAGGCGGGCATTAAAGCCGTTGTTGATCAGCAGTTTGAAGTGGCCAAACAAATTTTAGCAAAAGGCTTTATGCCAATCGTAGAGCCTGAAGTGAATATCGAAAGCGCTGAAAAAGCAATATGTGAAGCCATGATGAAGGCAGAGATTCTACGTAATCTTGATACTCTAGCAGATGATCAGCAAGTTATGCTAAAGCTAACCCTACCTGAAGAGCAAGGCTTCTTTAATGATTTGGTAAATCATCCAAAAGTTCTTAAAGTTGTGGCTTTATCAGGAGGCTATAGCCGTAAAGAAGCTTGTGAGCGCTTAGAGCAAAACCCAGGTATGATTGCTAGCTTCTCACGTGCATTCACTGAAGGCTTGTCAAAATCTCAAACTGATGAAGAGTTCTCAGCTACTATCGATGCGTCAATCGACGAAATCTATAAAGCCTCTAAAGTGTAATCTAGCACTTTAGTTTATCGGTACTACTTAAATCGGTACTACAAAAAAGCTTGAATCCCCCATTATTGATAACAGGGGATTCAAGCTTTTTTATGGTTTAACTTTTTATGGTATTAACAATACGATTTAATAAAACCGTAGAGTAGGAGACTAATTAGAACTTAGTCTCAAATACAATAGCTGCACCCTGATCATCGTAGTTGTCACGCCACTCACCACGATAATTGGCAGAGATAGTGGTATTAGCCGTTGGTTTAAAGGCTAAACCAATACCAGCGATACCAATGGCTTCTTTACTTTCTTGTCCTTGGGTGTAGAACTTATTAGAGCCGACATCAGTAAAGCTTGCAGTGATGTCAGAATAGCTGTCTCCGTTTTCAATAGCCCCAGCCAACTGACCGGTTAATGATACCGTTGGAGTTAGAGCCTGATTGAAACGAAGACCTGCTGTCCAGCGCATTGACTCATAAGTATTTTCATCTACTGTCAAGTTATAAGCACCCGCGCCTGTCTCACTATAACCATCACTCTTAGCACGAGCGTAGTTGAAGCTTGCAAACGGTGATACATTGCGAGTATCTGACCCTAGCTGATGCGACACACCAAAGCCTGCTTGTAATGTATCTACATCATAGTCTGACTTGGCCGTTAGCGCAGATGGC
>JAHHUJ010000023.1 GCA_020024075.1 Psychrobacter sp. | reverse complement strand
GCATTGAAAATTGTACAAGAAGAGCGAGAGATACTAAATCAGGAGAGATAAAGCGAAGCACTGCTTCGCCCTGAATCTAACCCATAAAAGCTAAGCACCAATAGAAATCAAGTAAATATAAAACGCAAGTTTTGCAAAAGCAGAGCTTGCGTTTTTTGTTTTCAATTTGCAGTTTTCAATTGTCAGTTCTCAGTATTTACCGCTATTGCCCATTACCACAATATTAGCTATCCGTTTAAGGTAAAAGGCTACCTACCAAAATTGCCAGACTAATAATGACATCTTATTGCAATATTCAATGGCTATAGTACCCCTCTCATAACCAACCCTATTTATTATTCATACCAACCATAAACATCTATTTACTTATAGGTTTTAAAATGACTATTAGCTTATCTCGCCGTGGTTTTTTAAAGACAGGTAGTATCCTTTCAGGTGCTGCATTTTTAGGAGGTTACAGTCCATCAGTATTTGCTAATGCTGCTGGTAAATCAAAGCTTCTAAACTTTAAGGCCTTACCAGCAGCCACTACCGATTCAGTACGTATCGCTGAGGGTTATAATGCTGAGGTATTGATTTCGTTTGGTGACAAACTCTTCCCAGATGCTCCAAGCTTTAAGGATGACCGTAGCAATAAAGGCGCAGATTATGCCAAGATGTTTGGTGAAAACAACGATGGTATGGAGTTTTTTGAAATTAACCGTGCCGGTGGTGTATTAGCGGTTAATAACGAATATCCAAACCACAACACCCTTTTTCCACATAAAGAAGACATGCCAAAAAGTGCTGACGAAGAACTAAAAAGCCAAAATGTGGTTGGCCTTAGCCTGCTTGGCTTAAAGGCTGACGGTGTTAACAAAATGCGCTTTGATGTTAATTCGCCATTTAACCGCCGTGTTACCGCCCACACGCCAATGCTGGTATCTGGTCCTGCAAAAGGACATGACTTACTAAAAACTCAGACTGACCCACATGGCAAGCATATTCTGGGCACATTTGGTAACTGCTCTAGCGGTAAAACCCCTTGGCATACTTATGTCACCTGCGAAGAGAACTTTGATGATATGTTCGGTGCCTCGGATGCAGCGGTGATTAATAAAGATATGAAACGCTACGGGGTAAAAGCTGAGTCTAGCTATGGCTGGGAGAAGTTTGATGATCGCTTTGACTTAAGCAAAAATCCTAATGAAATTAACCGCTTTGGCTGGGTTGTCGAAATTGATCCCTTAAACCCAAAAAGCACACCGGTTAAACGTACTGCCCTAGGTCGCTTCAAACATGAGAACGTGGCACTACAAGTGGCTAAAAACGGCAAAGTAGTTGCTTATATGGGCGACGATGAGCGCGGCGAACGCATCTATAAATTCGTTAGTAAACATACCTATAAAGAAGGTGATATCGCTCATAACAAAGACCTGTTAGATGAAGGTACTTTGTATGTCGCTATCTTTGATGGTGGCAAAGAGCCATTAAAAGGAACAGGACGCTGGGTCGCCCTAGAGCATGGCAAAAATGGTTTGACCAAAGCGAATGGCTTTGCATCACAGGCCGATATTGCTATTCACACCCGTCAAGCTGCTGACCTTGTCGGTGGCACACAGATGGATAGACCTGAATGGATTGCGGTTAACCCATTGAATGGCATGGTGTTCTGTACCCTAACTAATAATAGCAAACGTGGTGATACCTTTGCCCCTAATGCTGCAAACCCACGCTCAGACAATATTTATGGACAAATTATCCGCTGGCGTGAAAGTGGTGATGATCATACTGCTGAAACCTTTGAGTGGGATATGTATGTGATGGCAGGTAACCCTAACGTTTATCCTAAGGGTAACCCTCGTGCTGGTAGTGACAATATCACCGCTGAGAACTCTTTTAATAGCCCAGATGGTATCGGCTTTGATTCGAGTGGTCGTATTTGGATTCAAACCGATGGTAAATACAGCAATGAAGGTGACTTTGCAGGACAAGGACACAACTCAATGCTGTGTGGTGACCCTATCACCGGTGAAATTCGCCGCTTCTTAACCGGTCCAAACTCGTGTGAAATTACGGGTATAGCTTGGGCACATAATGAACGCACTATGTTTGTCAACGTGCAGCATCCCGGTGAGAAAAATGATTCAACTTTCCCACACAAAGGACAAACCCCTCGCTCATCAGTCATTATGATTAGTAAAAAAGATGGTCGTAAAATCGGTGCTTAAGCGGTATTGCTTTTGGTTTTAACAATAGCATTGCTTCAATAAACGCCAGTATTTGAGTGATCAATAACGCAGGTTTTGCAAACGCAGAGCCTGCGTTTTTTATGGGCTTTTATTACCGAAACGTAAATATTTTGTATAATGTAAGTAAATAATAAGCTTTTATAAAGTCATCTTAGACATTTGCTATCTTATAAATTGGAGGGAATATGAGTTTAACGAAGTCTATCTTTACTTTTATTACTGCGGGTTTAATCACCACTTCTAGCTTTGCTGCCACAGAAATTTTTAGTAGCTCATGGGGAGACGCCTCTGAAGGTGCAGGTGTTATATACACCCCTGATTACAGCGACAATAACATGATTATCACTGGAGAAGTAAATCATTCGAATGTAGGAGAACAAAGAGTTTACTTTGCCCTTGCCTATCTTGATGATAGTGATATATGTACATACGAAAACAAATATGCTGATGATGAAACTTTTATTTTCTCCGGCCAAGCAGTAAAAATGCTGCGTTGGTGTGAACAACTTAGCGATGGGCAATATATCTATCAATATACCCCTGCAACAATTCGTGGCCATAGCTATGTTATTAATTTATTTAAGAAAGCCACTGCACCAATCACAATAAAAATTGATGGCGAAACGATTCCTTTCCCTGTAATGGGCTTTACGAAAGCATGGAACAGTGCCGGCGGTAATGCTATCTAGTAGCATCTAATAACTAGTAAAATCTAATAACCTAGCGGATACCAACAGCTGAGTCTATGTACTCAGCTTTTTTTGTGCCCATCTACCACACAACTCCGCTACAGCTATTTTCTAAATCCTTTAGAAACCTTAACTTACTTGCCCACAACACGCTGACATCAAAATATTATATAAAAAAACATATTAACTGCTAGTCTATTAGTTAGCACTAAATTCATTTTAACTAGCACTAATTTTATTGCAAATAGTTTAAAGCTAACTAATTTAAAGGAGCATATCATGCCCAGCACAACTGATCTGGTAACTACTTTATTTGATGATACTAGAAATCCAAGTAAAATTACCGTCGGCTTAACCATGGCCGTTAAAGCATTAGACAAAGGCCATTCAGCAAGCATTATTTTATTTATGGATGCCGTTAAACTTGCCAAGCCTAATGCACTAAATGAGGTAGATATTGGCGCACCCTTTAAACCTGCAAAAGACTTGCTACAAAAATTTATTAAGCAAGGCGGAAATGTATTGGTATGTAGCGCTTGTATGGAGCACAACGGTATTAAAGAATCAGAGATTGATCCACGCTTTGAGGTTATAAATGGTGGTGATGTAGTTGATTTAATGATGGGTGTCACAGGCTCACTACAACTGTCTTAATAGCATACGCTGATTGCTGAATTAGAAAACAAACAAAAGGGCTGACTACTGTTGTTAGCCCTTTTTTACTATTAACCTTTTATTTCTCAGTCTTTTGTAAATCACGCCACAGCAATCAAAGCTGAGTATCCAGCTCAACCTGATGATAATCAGGCTGCATATGACAACACAGCTGATAAAAGACTTTATCATGCTCACTGAGCTTAGCACATTTAATGACTGGATTTTAATAGTGAATTAAGGCGTATGAGGTGCTAAAACATATAGCGGGTTAAACCAAAATCTGTAATTAAAAAAAGGAAATCCATTAATTAAATATACTTAATTTAATAACACATAAGATTATGATAAATTAACAATAAAAAGTAGCAGTTAATACCTATAACACACTGCTACGCCTTGGTTTTTATAACACTAGGCAACATAGTCTAAGTCAACACAGCATAAAATATAAAATACAAGGTATATCAGAGATTAGGAGAAAAACAATGACTAACCCTATAACAAATAATGTGACCCTTGCTCAGCCTCGTCAAGTTGAACAGCTTTATGCTGGTATAGACACCCAAGATGGGGCGGGTGTTAAATTAACTCGAGTGCTGACTCATCAATTGCAGCAGCGTCTTGACCCTTACTTGATGCTAGATAACTTTAAAAGCGACAATCCAGATGATTATATCGCCGGCTTCCCAAACCACCCTCACCGCGGCTTTGAAACCATTACCTATATGATTACTGGCCGTATGCGTCACAAAGACAGTGCTGGCAATGAAGGGTTACTGCAAAACGGTGGTGTACAGTGGATGACGGCTGCTAGCGGAGTTATTCACTCAGAAATCCCTGAGCAAGAAGATGGTGAAATGGAAGGCTTCCAACTTTGGTTAAATTTACCAGCCAAAGACAAAATGAATAACCCTTGGTACAAAGACTTCCAAAATGCTGATTTGCCAAAGTTTGTAACCGAAAATGGCACTCAAGTAACGGTAATTGCCGGTGAGTCTAATGGTGTAGAAGGGGCGGTAACTCGATCGGTCACTGAACCTACCTATTTAGACATTCATCTGCCAGCAGGTGCCCGCTTTAGCCATAATATTCCAGCAAGCCACAACGCCTTTGTATTTGTGTACCGTGGCAATGCTAGCATTGAAGGCCAGCAAGTACCGGTTAAAAACATGGCTATTCTAAAGAATGACCCAAATGCGGACGGTATCACCATTGAGGCTGGTCGTGAGGAGACCAAAGTTATCTTGATCACCGGTCGCCCCCTAAATGAGCCTATCGTGCAATATGGCCCCTTTGTGATGAACAGTCAGCAAGAGATTATCCAAGCGGTAAATGACTATCAACAAGGTCGCTTTGGGGAAGGCGCGTAATAGATAGCTTAAACTTAATAGGTTTAATAGATAGTTGATAGGTTTAATAGATAGTTGAGAGCTACCCTCAAATCTAAGCCTGAATTTAATACAAAGCTGGTCAAAGTCAATTTGGCCAGCTTTTTTATTATTAGACTGTTTATTACTGGCTATTTAATCTTAGTTTATTTAAGAGCATAGGCCTGTTATAACCTGAATTTAGCGACTAATTTGAGTAAACTTCAAAAAAAAATAAAAAAATAGCAATATTTTTGATGATTGGGCTTTTCAGAGCGATAATTTTGACCTATAATGCCCGCCACATCTTATGGGATGGCTGGTATAAACGCTGTTTTGCTGTAAAAAGCCTCTTTTTTGAAATATTTTTAAAATAGTTGAAAAAAAGTGTTGACAAGAGTTAATTACTTGCCTACAATACGCCCACTCTTAGAGAGGGGCTATAGCTCAGTTGGTAGAGCACTTGCATGGCATGCAAGGGGTCAACGGTTCGACTCCGTTTAGCTCCACCATATTTAAGATTAGTTGATACTCAAAATATATTATATATGATGACTATCAGCGGCACCAACGTAAGCACCTAGGCAAAGCTAGTTCATTTAATAGATGACAGCACCTTACGTTGTAAAACTATTTCATGTTTACATGATCTTGTGTCCCGTTCGTCTAGAGGCCTAGGACCCCGCCCTTTCACGGCGGTAACAGGGGTTCGAATCCCCTACGGGATACCACTATTTTGTGTTATCTAAGTGAGCATTATCCGATTGATAACTGCTTGCGAAAAAAGCCAAACTCAATGAGTTTGGCTTTTTTTATGCGTAAATTTTATAATGTGGTATTTGGCAGTTTGTTGTTAGCAGTCGGTTATTCAATCGCTTAAAACTGATTCTCCTAAAACTGACTCTCTTAAAACTTATCCTTTTAAAACTGATTCTCCTAACAACCACCTCTACGAACGGCTACTCAGAATACTCTCGATTAAAGTTAAGTCTTCAGCGTAAGTCAGCTTTAGGTTTTGATTATTGCCTGGCACTATCTTAATACTATGGCCTATGGCTTCAAAAGCACTAGCTTCATCGGTAATCATCAACCCCTCGTCTGCTACATAATGCAAAACTTGGCGTAATTTGGCAGCTCGGAACACTTGAGGAGTCTGAGCCTGCCATAGACTACTTCGATCAATAGTGGCTTGAATATCGCCCTCTACGCTCACCTTCTTTAAGGTATCTGCTACCGGAACCCCTAATATCGCCCCATAAGGGTGCTGCATTGCCGCCTCTATCACCATATCAATGTGCTTTGCCAAGACACAAGGGCGAGCGGCATCATGAATCAGGATTAAGTCCTCATCTTTCGCTCCAGCAGCAAACACCGCCTCTACCCCAGCTTGTACCGACTGCCATCGCTCAGCACCTCCATAAGTGAAGGTTACGGGCAGGCTAAAGTCTAAGCTCTTGGCAACCTTATCATCCTTGGCAATAACCAATAACAACTGCTTGATGTAGCTACTCGCCGCTAAAGCAGCAACACTTTGCTGCAAGATAGTCTTGCCATGTACTGCTGTATATTGCTTGGGTATATCCGAACCAATACGACTGCCCTTGCCAGCTGCGACAATAAGGCTAAATACTTGGGGTGAAATAGAGTCTATGCTAGCTGAGTCTGAGGTAGTTTGGGTCAAAATAAATCACTTTTGAATTTATAAATATTGTAGTTATAGAAGCTAAACGTTATAGAGACTAAATGCTATAGAAGCCAAATATTATAGAGGTTAACTGCTATAGCCATTAAGTGCTAAGGAATACTTTCTATCGCATCCTCTGGATTAACAGGCGGTGTGGGCTGATTACTATGAGTAGTAGGCGCAGTGGACAACTGCACAAAAGTCTCACCTGGTTTAATTAACCCTAAATCTAAACGGGCATGCTCTTCCACCGCTTCTAGCCCATTTTTTAAATCATTCACATCAGCGCGCAATACTTTATTCTCATCCATCTTTTGCTCATTGATTTGCTGCTGAACTTCCATCTCTTGATGCAGCTTCTCTAATCCTGCGCGCCCACTTTTTCCTAGCCAATACTGATATTGCAAACCTAGCAATACCGCAACAGCAATTAAAAACAACATAAATTGGCTAAAATATTTCATAAGAAGACTTAGAATAAATTAAAGAGTGAGCATGAATAAAACAATGGCTGAGAATAAAATACAGCTTGCCACAAAAGTATAGCAGTATTTGTGCTGTCTATAATAGCAAGATTGAGTGGTATCCCCTAGGAAAACCACTCAATCTACTATCAACTCTCGACAACTAGTTTAACAAAAACTAGCAGTCTTATTAGCCACGTAAGCCGATGAATTCTTCACGACCACGGTAGCTGGCACGAACTTGCTGTTCGATGCGTAATAGTTGGTTGTACTTAGCCACTCGGTCCGAACGACATAAAGAACCTGTCTTAATTTGACCCGCTGCAGTACCTACCGCTAAGTCAGCAATGGTGCTGTCTTCTGTCTCACCAGAACGGTGTGAGATAATAGTAGCATAGCCATTTTCTTTCGCTAGATAAATGGCATCTAGAGTTTCAGATAACGTACCGATTTGGTTAAACTTAATCAAGATAGCGTTGGCAATCTTCTTATCAATACCTTCTTGTAAAATAGCTGGGTTGGTTACGAATAAGTCATCACCTACCAACTGTACTTTGTCGCCCAGCTTGCTAGTTAAGTAAGCCCAGCCGTCCCAATCTGACTCATCTAAACCATCTTCGATAGAGATAATTGGATACTGTTCAGTTAGTCTTACTAGGTAATCAGAGAAGCTTTGGCTATCAAAGGTTTTGTTGCCCTCACCTGCTAAGATGTACTGACCATTTTTATAAAACTCACTGGCTGCACAGTCTAGAGCTAAGTGGATGTCTTTACCAGCGTTATAACCTGCTTGCTCAATGGCTTGTAGAATAACAGTAATGGCTTCTTCGTTACTGCGTAAGTTTGGCGCAAAGCCGCCCTCATCACCCACAGCTGTGTTTAGACCCTGTGCTTTAAGTACTGACTTTAAGCTATGGAAAATCTCAACACCGGCACGAAGAGCTTCTGAGAAGCTGCTGAAGCCTGTTGGCTCAATCATGAACTCTTGAATATCTACTGTGTTATCTGCGTGCTCACCACCATTTAAGATGTTCATCATAGGCACTGGCATGGTCAATGAAGTTTGACCACGTAAGTTTGCGATGTACTGATGTAATGGGATGTTTTGTGAGATTGCAGCCGCTTTAGCGGTAGCCAATGACACAGCTAACATAGCGTTAGCACCAAGGTTGTCTTTGTTATCCGTACCATCAAGCTCAATTAGACGGTTGTCAATGGCTTGCTGATCTGTGGCATCACTTTCAATTAGAGCGGTTCTAATCTGGCTATTAACATTGGAGACGGCTTTTCGAACCCCTTTACCTAAGTAACGAGACTTATCACCATCACGTAGCTCTAGGGCTTCACGTGAGCCAGTAGAGGCGCCACTTGGTGCAGCTGCACGGCCCATAGAACCGTCTGCCAAAATAACATCGGCTTCAATAGTTGGGTTACCACGTGAGTCTAAAATCTCACGAGCACGAATGTCTTGAATTTCAGTTGCGTTAGTAAAAGTTTCTGCGTACATAGCGTCTACAAGCCTCTTTAATTAAGTAATAAGAATAAGTTTTGAGCAGATTACCCAAAGCAATGCGGGTTACTCAGGGGGTTCTTAAGGTATTTTTTTGTGCAAAATAATTTGGCTAATGATAGCATAAATTCCCAAAATCTTGGATGTTTCAAAGCCATTACTAGGCATTTATCTACAAATAAGAGGGCTTATTAACTAGTACTTACTAAAAACCAGCATTTACCAAAAACTAGTACTTACTAAAAACTAGTACTTACTAAAAACATAAGCCCTAGCAATTATTGCTACAAATTAAACCTTATGACGAGTTAAGCGAAGAGCATTCATTAATACCGAGATTGAGCTTAGTGCCATTGCCGCTGCTGCAATCATCGGGTTTAGTAAACCAAACGCTGCCAAAGGAATCCCCAAACAGTTATAAATAAAGGCAAAAAATAGGTTTTGCTTAATATTACGCACTGTGGCCTTGGCTATATCAACCCCTGAGTGTACCTGCATAATTGAGTCGCCCATTAATCTGGCTGACGCACTGTGTTTGGCCACCTCTGTTCCCTCTAGCATAGCGAAGCTGGCATAGGCAGTGGCCATAGCTGGCGCATCATTGACCCCATCCCCCACCATAGCAACTTTGTGACCCACTGCTTGATGCGCCTCAATCCACTGCGCTTTATCACGAGGTTTAAAGTGACCATGAGCCACTTTAATATCTAAATCATCAGCAACTTGCTGCACCACAGATGGCTTATCACCACTTAGCAGCACCACCTCCAAGCCATCTTGCTTCAAGGCTTGCACTGCTTGAGAGCTTTCTTCTTTTAGCTCATCGGCCAAAGCAAACATACCCAGCGGTATCCCCTCAACACTAACCGCAATGGTACTGGCTATTTGCCAAACTTTAGGCAGTTTTTTGGGTAATTTTAAGCCTACAAATTCGGCAGTACCTACTTTTACTTCACCAAAGCCTTCTACATTAGCTTTCACCCCAAGCCCAGAGACCACATCCACTTTATCGGCTGCAAGCATGGGTAAGTCTCTGACCTGAGCGGCATCTACCACAGCCGATGCTAAAGGATGGCTGACATGGACTTCAACACTGGCTGCCAGCTGTAACACATCATCCGCTTTAATGGCTTTGTTAACCATCATTGAGTCGACAATATGCGGCTTACCTTTGGTCAAAGTACCTGTCTTATCAAATACAACCGTATCCACACTACCGGCCATCTCTAGGCTTTGAGCATCTTTAAACCATACCCCATGACGAGCTGCTACGCCCATACCTGCCATAATTGCCGCTGGAGTAGCCAACCCCAAAGCACAAGGACAAGCAATAACCAGCACTGATACTGCGTGCAAAATAGCTTGGTCCATTACCCCTGTAATAGATAAGGTTAACCCAAAAGTCACCAAGGCAATCAGTACCACTACTGGCACGAATACCGCCGCCACTTTATCTGCTAGACGCGCCAGATTTGCTTTACTGCCTTGAGCCTCACTCAGTGCCTTCACCATATCGCTTAGCTGAGTATCACTACCTTTTGCGGTAACTTGATAGTTCAGGCTGCCGTTTTCTACCATGGCACCGGCCAGCACTTTATCGCCTTTATGTTTGGTAACAGGAACCGACTCACCAGTTAAGTGACTCTCATCACACCAGCCTTCACCTGAGACAACAATCCCATCTGTTGCCACCCGTGAGCCTTGCTTAGCGCGCAATACATCGCCTTTTTGAACTTCATTTAAATTTACCTGCTCAAAGCTTAATTCTGCATCGCTGGCCTCAAGCTGTGTTGCTTGCTGCAGCTTCGGAGTAACTACTCTCTCCACCGTGGTTGGGGTCAGCTCTAGCAGCATATTAATACTATTGAGGCTATGCTTCTTGGTACGCTGCTCTAAATATTTGCCCAATTTAACAAAAGCAATAATCATCACTCCGGCCTCAAAATATACCGGAATATGAGCCGCGCTATGACTGGTAATATCTGACCAACTCAAGGCAAGGCTACTAATGTCAAACAGACTAACACCTAAACTTTGTAACCAAACATAGGTAGAGTAAGCCCAGATGGTCACTGTCCCGATCACCACCAACACATCCATATTAGCCAGACCGCCTTTGATAGAGGCCCAAGCACTACGATAAAAAGGTCCAGCCAACCCTAACTGAACGAAAGTGGCCAATAAAAACTGTATCCATAACGCCGGCATCCAGCTCATACCTTGACCAAGCACCATCCCCGCCATACCGATTAAGAAAGGAATCATACAAATCCAGATCAGCACTAAGCGCCAATCCATTGATTTATCGACTGCCTGAGGGATTTGGTTATCCGCCATTGGCAATGCTGTAAATCCTGTCTTGCTTACCCACTCACTGATCTGTTCAGTACTGGCCTGACTGGCATCATAAGAGACATTCAAAGTCTCACCAGCAAAACTAACGCTTGCTGAGTCAATGGCTGGTTTTTTATTTAGAACTTTTTCGATACGAGTGGCACAGGCTTGACATGACATCCCCTCAATTTGAAACTGAGCCTTCGCCAAGTTTTCAGTCGTAACTTGCGGTTTATTATTCGGATTATTTTGATTGCTATTATCGTTATTTGTAGCTTGTGAAGTGGACATGACAACACCAAGGTTAACTAAGTATAAATAAAAAGAGACAACTTGCGAAGAATTCTAGACAGGACACGGTGCATTATCAATGCATATAACGGATAACTGTCTACTAGCTTTTTTATTGACCTACAAAATAAAAAGGTTAAAAACAAAAAAAGCCAGCGAAAAGCTGGCTTGTTGAGCTAATAAAACACAATTATTAACCCTTGTGGCTTATTCACCTGCAACAGCCGCATCAAAGCCTGCCTCTTCAATGGCTTCTACTATAGCATCAACGGCTACTACTGAGGAATCATAAGTCACTGCAGCTTTATTACCTTCTAGGTCTACATCTACTGACTGCACCCCATCAAGCTGTGTTAAGGCGCTATCTACGCTTTTTACACAGCCGCCACAAGTCATACCATCGATATTGATTACACGAGTTTCTGTACTCATTATATACCCCTTATGATTTTTTTATAGCTTTAGCTTATTCTTTGCTAAAAAACAGTTCAAGTTATTATAGTTACTAATTTTTTGGATTGGCTGGAGCATCTACTGGGAAAGGCTGTGTCACATAATCCACCATACTTACTGCCGCCTTAATGGCATGAATAGAGGTCTTGGTATCTTCAAATTGCACAATACCTATATCACTCTTAGGGGACAGCTTGGCTAACAGAACGCCATCGATATTTTCTAAGGCAGTAATAACCCCCTGAATACCTTCAGCATCGTCAATATTTTTGATACTAAATTGAAGCTGTTGAATCGCCATGCTGCCCCCTCTGAGTGACTTATTTTATTAACTTTATGATTGGCTTTATATCAGCACTATAAGATTAATGAGTATCCAGTACGCTAAAGCCTTTTACCAAATCATCGATTTGCTTTAACTGCGTTAAAAATGGCTCTAACTGGCTCATTCGTAGCGCACAAGGGCCATCACATTTTGCCAACTCTGGCTCTGGATGCGCTTCTAAGAATAATCCTGCCAGACCTGTTGCCATGCCAGCACGAGCCAAGGTAGTAATCTGCTCACGGCGACCACCAGCACTATCACTACGTGCACCTGGCTGCTGTAAGCTGTGTGTCACATCGAAGAATACGGGCACATCCATCTTTTTCATAGTATCAAAGCCAAGCATATCTACCACAAGGTTATTGTAACCAAATGACGTACCACGCTCACAAAGAATGACTTTGTCATTACCTGCCTCTAAGCACTTATTGATAATATGACGCATCTCGTGCGGCGCTAAAAACTGTGCTTTTTTGATATTAATAATAGCCCCAGTTTTTGCCATAGCTTGTACTAAATCTGTTTGACGGCTTAAAAAAGCAGGTAACTGAATAATATCGGCCACTTCAGCCACTGGCTCAGCTTGGTATGGCTCATGCACATCAGTAATGATTGGCACATTGTATTTTTCTTTGATTTGACCTAACCAATCCACGCCTTTTTCTAGACCTGGACCACGGTATGAATTTAGGCTAGAACGGTTGGCTTTATCAAAGCTTGCCTTAAAGACATAGCCAATACCCAAGCGATTACAAATATCAATGTAACCCTCGGCAATTTCAAAAGCCAATTCTTTTGATTCCAAAACATTCATACCGCCAAATAGCACAAAAGGCTTATCATTGGCGATGGTAATCTCATCTAGTTGAATTTGTGATTGTGCTTGAGTTAATGCAGTCATAAAGGTCTCTTTTTTTATTATCCAATAATTTTTAACCCTAAAGGGCGATATAGTGATTGTAGTACATGCTACGTCAAATACAAACCCTATATACAAAATACCAAATGTACAAAATACCAAACTTAGCTTAAAAAACAAAAAAAAGAGGTCAGGATAACCCAACCTCTTTTTACCAAACGGATTATCAATCCTATAACTTGATTATAATTCGTTTATTATTCGCTAATTGCTATGCACTATGAGCTTGCTTTTGGTTTTTTATTGCCGCTTCGATAAAGCTTGCAAATAAAGGGTGACCGGTTCTTGGTGAACTGGTGAATTCAGGGTGGAACTGTACCCCAATAAACCAAGGATGATCAGCAATCTCTACTGACTCAACCAAATGCTGCTTAGCAGAGTAGCCTGAGATACTCATACCCGCTGCTTCTAGTGGCTCGATATAGCGATTATTCATCTCATAACGATGACGGTGACGCTCATTGATGAACTTAGAACCATAGATTTGATGCAGCTTAGAGCCTTCCACCAATTCTGCCTTTTGGCTGCCTAAGCGCATGGTGCCGCCTAAGTCTGAGTCATCATTGCGAACTTGTAGCTCCCCTTTTTCATCCAACCACTCAGTAATTAGACCGATAATAGGCTCTGGGGCTTGACGATCAAACTCAGTTGAGTCTGCTTTTAGACCTAACTTATTGGTTGCAAATTCGATAACTGCCAACTGCATACCCAAGCAGATACCTAAGAAGGGCACATTATTCTCACGAGCATAAGTGATGGCACGCATCTTACCCAATTTGCCACGTTCACCAAATCCACCTGGTACTAAGATAGCGTCGGCTTGCTGTAGTTGCTGCATTAGGCTGTCATCAGTCTCTAACGCTTCAGCATCAATGTAATCAATCTCAACTTTGGTCTTATGGGTAATACCGGCATGCAATAAAGCTTCATTGATTGATTTATAAGCATCGGGTAGCTCTACGTATTTACCTACGATAGCTACTGTCACTTTACCCTCAGCATTTAACAGACGATCGACTACTTTATCCCAATCTGAAAGATCGGCTTCTGGCGCTTCAATACCAAAGCGCTCTAGGATAATATCGTCTAAATCTTGCTCATGTAGAGTACGTGGAATCTGATAGATACTATCAGCATCTTCACATAAGATAACTGCACGCTCTTCTACATTGGTGAATAGAGCAATCTTGCGTCTATTGTCTTCACCAATAGCATGCTCAGAGCGGCAGATTAACACGTCTGGCTGTAAACCAATTGAGCGCAGCTCTTTTACTGAATGCTGAGTAGGCTTAGTTTTGGTTTCACCAGCACTTGAAATGTAAGGCACTAAAGTTAAATGCATAAGCATGGCACGATTACGGCCCAGCTCAACTTGCATCTGACGAACCGCTTCCATAAATGGTAGTGATTCAATGTCACCCACAGTACCGCCAATTTCGATAATAGCGATATCATAGCCTTCGCCACTGGCGCGGATACGGTGCTTGATCTCATCAGTGATATGCGGAATAACTTGTACTGTGCCGCCCAAATAATCGCCGCGGCGTTCTTTATTCAATACAGTTTGATAAATACGGCCACTGGTAAAGTTGTTAGTTTTACTCATTTTTGAGTGGTGTAAAAAGCGCTCGTAATACCCTAGGTCTAAATCCGTTTCAGCACCATCTTCAGTAACAAATACTTCACCGTGCTGAAAAGGGCTCATGGTACCTGGATCGACGTTAATATAGGGATCCATTTTGGTCATGGTAACTTTTAGACCACGTGCTTCTAATACGGCCGCTAAAGAGGCTGCGGTAATACCTTTACCTAGTGAGGACACAACCCCACCGGTCACAAATATAAATTTAGTCATAGTTTTAGTCTTAATGCGACAGTCGCAAGTTGGTAAAAAGAGATTTTACTAAATTTGAGGGAGAATTTACAGGGTTGACTTTGTATTAACTTTGAGATTGCTATTAGATAAGGAAGAGGTGTTGAGACAATCATCAAAAAACCTTCAGATGTGAGTCTGACTATATTAATACACAACATTTGTCAGAGGCATAGTGTAACAGTTTCTTGCTGTTTGAACGCATGAAAATAGGTATGGCTTTGGCTCTCATTGCTAATTTAAAGTTTTAAACCATAAAAAAACTCATCCCCGAAGGAATGAGCTTTTTGAGAATAAGATTCTAATTTAAATTAGAATTTGTATTCTAGACCGCCACCAACTGCAAATACTTCACCATCATCACCTTTAACACCGTCGATGTTATCAGCATTGTTTTGACCGATATAAGCATGAGCAATCATGTTTTTCTGATAGTAGTACTTACCGCCTACAACGATTTGATCTGAATCAAAGTTTTTAACACCACCAAGATCAGAAGTATTGTTGTACTGTGCATAGATAGCCGCTGGCTTAGCAAAGTTAGTTAGACCCATTTGAGCGCTAACGATATAGCCTTTTTCTTTATCTTTGCTGTCATCATAGTCAGCTTCTTGATATAAAGCACCTAGAGTAACAGGGAAGCCTGAGTTGAAAGTAGCAAGGTCTAAAGTAGCTGTACCACGGATTAGGCTACCAGCTAGGTTTACATCATCATCATATGAAACACCAGCAGTAAAGCCTTTACCTTGATCATACATTAATGATGCACCCCATCCACTATCGTTGTCGCCACTGATATCATCATCATTAGCGTACATAGCAGCGAATTGTAATGGAATACCATCAAACTGAGGTGCTTTCCAAACAACAGAGTTTTTAATACGACCACTATCAACCATATTTACAGGAC
>JAHHUJ010000229.1 GCA_020024075.1 Psychrobacter sp. | reverse complement strand
GATGGCAATCGCCCCATTGACGATAGAGCCTCCCCCATAGGCACTACCTGCAAACACCTTGCTTTCGTCATACTCAATAAGATCCAAAACGCCAGGGTATCTTTTTATTCGCCGTGGAATAGGTATCGGCGCACTTGGCCAGTCTTTGAACCAACTAGAGCGCTCATCTGCAGTGATCATTTTACAAAAAGTACTGTGATCGGGAGTCCTATCCCAGCGCATACCCATTTCCAAAATTAGTACTGGGTGACCTTGCTCACTGAGCCGCAGAGCGCAGACCGCGCCCCCATAGCCACTGCCAACGATAATATTACTAAAATGTCCCATTTGTTTGATGGGTGCAGTGGCGGAGACAGGCTGATAACTGTTGTCAGCTAAAGCCTGGCAGCCCGTCATGGCGGCTGAAGTACCAATCGCTCCCAATCCAAGACCCATAGATTTAATAAATTTACGTCGTTGCATTTACGCCCCAATGGTTTATTTCTTAGTTTTTATTAATGGCCACTTATCAAGTGCTAGTTGTTAGAGGTTAGTTTAACAACTTAAGCTTTCTGTATTCATTAGCTTAGGTAATTTATTTGATAAAGTTAATTTAGTTATAAGAGCTGCTCTCAGCCAGTAGTAACTAGAGCTTCTGCATAAAAAAGACGCCTAAACCCTTAAAATTTAAGCTAAAATATGGCTTTTGTCGCCAGCCATCAAAGCCGAGACCCTCATGAGCTTATCTCCTCCAAAGTTTAAAACTGACCAGTTTTTTAATCTTGAAGATAAATGGATTCAGACCGCGCCACAAGAGATTACCCACTATTACGATCAAGGCGAGGGCCTACCTTTACTGCTACTGCATGGCTCAGGATCAGGTACTTCAGCCGCCATGACTTGGTGGCAAAATATACCTCATCTTAGTCACAATTATCGTGCCATTGCTTTTGACTCTATCGGCTATGGCGAAACGGTGACTGACCCAGACAGCAGCTATGGCATCAAGCAATGGGGCGATCACACTTTGCGCTTGATGGATGCGCTTAATATTGACAAAGCTTGGCTAATTGGTAGCTCATTAGGAGGGTGGACAGCCTTACAACTGGCCTTAGACCACCCCGAACGAATTTATGGCGTGATATCCATCGGAACTGGCGGTGCCAAAAAAATAGACAAGCCCAAACCTGCCCCTACTGCCAAACCCAAAAGCACACTTTCAGCAGCTCTTATCAAACAGGATTTACAAAAGAACATCTGTAATGATGCGGTGGTGTGCGACACCTTAGTGCACTTGCGTCATCAAGCCGCTCTAAAAGAGCAAGCCGGCGGATTAAGACCCACCTTATTAGCGGCACGAGATCGAGACCGTGTTCATTTTGCTCTAGACTTCGAGGCTCTAGCCAAGCTTACCTTACCGGTATTGTTAATCCACGGCGTGAATGACAAAGTGGTTCCCCTATCGCGTAGTCTTGAGCTATTAAATGTTATGCCCTCCGCAGATGCCCATTTCTATAGCCAAGCAGGACACTGGCCCCACATTGGTAAAGCCCGAGAATTTAATGAGTTAGTTAGCAACTATATCAGGCATAACAGTTAAGCAACTGCTGTCTTGCTAAGTAAGGTGGCTTACGGTAAAGGATTTCAATAAGTCGCCTGTAGCAAAGCCTCTTACCCAGTCAGAACCACTATTTATATCTTGCCGATATATATTTTGTCACTCCTCTTTTTATGTCATCATAAGTTCATAAAACTTTATTATTGTTTAACCACTGCTGATATCACTAAAGGCGCCGGTGTCACTGAGTGCATAGTTATGACTATGACCCTCACAGTGAATTACTGTAAAAAAATCTAAAAAATTTAGCTTCCTGTATTGTTTTCTACTTCACTATTCTATAGACTTGCGCCCTCTAAAAAACAAACCCCGATCCATCCCCTTCTAAGTTTTACCTTGATGACCCTAGTGCTTTATAGGCTCCATTCTTAGTCACAGTTATACCGTTACCTATTGATAGGTTTACTCATTAATCAGCAATCCGCTTATTACCCTAAATAATTATTGGCATTAACAGAGATTTTAGTATGAAAAAACACGTTGTTATTTTTGAAGCTCGTGGTGGTTCTGATGAGAGCAAATATGGCTACCGCTGTGACACTTACCCTATTATTGAGTCGCTAAAAAACCGTGGCTGGAGTGCGGAAGTCATTTTTTATTCTGATGAAAATCGTGGCGAAATCTACCGTTATACCATCGACAAAGCAGATGCTTATGTCAGCCGTATCAATCCAGGTAATCTAAAAGATGAAACCGGCTACTTTCAAATGCTTCGTGAATTGGTACATCAAGGGGTAAAAGGCTTACCCCATCCTGACGTTATGATTAACTATGGTGCCAAAAACGTGGTAGAGCGCCTAAAAGGCACTACCTTAGTACCCGAAGATGTGTATTGCTATTATGAATACGATGAGCTGAAGCATCATTTCCCACAAACTTTAGCGCGTGGTGAGCGGGTATTAAAGCAAAACCGCGGCTCAACTGGTGAAGGTATTTGGCGGGTACAACTAAAAGAACCCAAAAAATATAAAGACGTTGCCGAAATCCCAGAAGATGCGGTATTAAGACTGACGGAAGCTCGTGATAACCATGTTGAAGAAAAAACGATGGGTGAGTTTATTGAGTTTTGTTATCAGTACCTAGAAGGTGATAGCGGTCTTATCTTGGACATGCCATTTTTACCGCGTATTAAAGAAGGTGAGATCCGCGTGTTAATGTTACGTGATAAGGCGGTGTCTGTGGTACACAAAAAGCCTGATGAGTCTGCCGATGCGTTCTCCGCTACCTTATTCTCTGGCGCCACTTATCGTTATGACCAGCCTGAACAGTGGCAAGATATGGTGGATGAAGTAGAGTCTAGCATTCCGATGTTACAAGCGCGTTTGGGCGGCTATGCCTTGCCGTTATTATGGACTGCTGACTTTATTTTAGATACCGATGACAAAGGCAATGATGTCTATGTCTTAGGCGAAATTAACTCCTCTTGCGTTGGCTTTTCGACCAACTTAGAGCTTTCAGAGAACATCGCTGATGAGATTATGAATTTGATTGAAGCTGAAAGTGTGATTAATAGCCGCTTCCCTGCTTTTAGAATCTAGCCGACCACACTCTAGACTTTAGCTTACAGTCTTTTTTTAAGCTATCTAAATCCAATAAAGCCCCTCTACTTCTTAGGTAGAAGGGCTTTTTTGGTTAAAAGTATTTTTTAATTAACGGTTCCGATCTCATCCTTTGTTTCACTGCCTATTTGATTGACTGTTTTTATCAGTTCATATCAAAAAAGTCATTTATAAACTCATACCTTATTGAAGTAGCCATTTATTAAACTAGAGCTTAATTAACTTTAAATTAACAATGTGTC
>JAHHUJ010000228.1 GCA_020024075.1 Psychrobacter sp. | reverse complement strand
GGGGCAGACATTATGCTTGACCAGATTAATGAAGATATTAGCTGGCTAACGGGCGTACTTGAGCCACCTTTAGGGCGTGGCATGAACTTAGAGATAACGCTTAACGAGATCGAACCTATTCTGCAGCGATTAAAACAAGCTAATTATAACCTTTGGCGTGAGCCCAAAGAAGAGTGGTATCGTTCAGGCAATTTCAAAGTCGGTGTACGAGAGTTTTTGGTGCAAGATCCTGACGGATACTTAATACGTTTTGCAGAAGAACTAGGTGAAATTTCTATACTTGAAGACTGACAAATTATCATAACTTATACCCCACTCTCAACCCCTAAAAGTGTTGAGAGTGGGGTATAGGTTAATAAACCTTAAGTTGATTTATCTAAATAATATTCCAGAAGAGTTAATGAGCGATTTTATCTCCTATTATTGGCGAAAGGATGTTCCTAAATAATAATAAGCAATTAGGTACGCCTTTTTTATTATCTCTACTTTTATTGTCTCTACAGCTCTTCAATCTGTTGGGCCAAAGCCTGTAGATGCGGCACAATATAACTGATATAGCGGTCAGCCTCCCATAGCGCTCGTGGCACACTGGCATTTAACGAGTGAGTATATTCGCCCTTGATACTGTCGTATAGCGGAATCGCCACCGCCAAAATATCGGGTGAATATTCCCCAGCGGACAAGCTGTAACCCTGCTTATGATAAAAATCAGCTGCCTTATTCAGCTTGTCTATTGCTTCCATCTTTTGTGCTGAGTTATTAGTGTAAGGTAGGCTGTTGATGACTTGTTGCTGCATTGCTGGGGTAATGGCAGCATAATAAGCTCGGCCCAAAGCCGTCTTCTCAAGCGGTACCGTTGAGCCTACTGACAAATTCACTGCCAATCGTGCCGGACTTCGATAACAAGCCACATAGCGCATCTCTCCCTCATCTTCGGTAGCAATATTGACCGAGACCTGATGGGTGAGTGCAAACTCTCGCAGTAACGGCAGTGCTTCTTCGACAATATCCTGACTTTGCCAGACACTGCTGCTTAATTTGAGTAGATTTTTGCCGAGTTTATAGCTGTCATTTTTATTGCGCTTGATAAAGTTTAATTGCTGCAAGGTATGTAATAGACGGCTGACAGTGGCTTTAGGTAGAGCGGTCTTGTCACATAGCATCTGATGGGTCAATTCTTGTTCATTTTCAAATGCACTTAGCAATAGTAGTCCTCTACCTAATGAGGTAATAAAGGCTTTGTCCTCTTGCTGTTTGGCTGTATCTAAATGATCTTTTATTTCTGAAATTAATGAATTTTTCATCAGCCTTATATCCCTTGTATTTTTTCTTATAGAGCTTAAGAGTAGTTTTTTTGACTGTTTAAACTCTTATCTTTTTAAACTCTTATTCACACAAAAAACAAAAACATCTTTACTTCGATAATTAATTCTGCTTTAATTAATTTAATAAATGAAACAAGGTTTCACTATGCGGAACAAAACTAAGTTTAGCAGTTTTACTTAAGGTTATCTAGCTTTATTAAGTTATCCAGCTTTATTAAATTGAGGTTTTTTAAACTAGATTCATTAAAACTAGCTAGCACTTTGAATGCGTAGTCTCATTAAGCCAAGTTGTACAAATAACAGTTGATAAAAACAAGGAGCCAGTTATGTCAAATGAAACCAATACCGCTTATGCCACTCAAAGACCAACTTTCGAATGGTCAGATCCTTTTTTGTTACATGACCAATTAACCGAAGAAGAGCAAATGGTGCAAAGATCGGCACATGATTTTTGTCAAAGTGAGCTGATGCCAGGGATTTTACAGGCCAACCGTCATGAGAGTTTTGATCGCAATATCATGCGTCAAATGGGCGAGCTGGGCCTACTAGGTGTCACCATTGATGGGTATGGCTGTGCTGGTTTATCGAGCGTGGCGTATGGGGTAATTGCCAAGGAAGTAGAAGCAGTCGATTCAGGCTACCGATCTGCCATGAGTGTGCAATCAAGCTTGGTGATGCACCCAATCTGGGCTTATGGTACAGAAGCACAAAAAGAGAAGTATTTACCTAAGCTTGCCTCAGGCGAATACGTGGGCTGCTTTGGACTAACTGAACCCGACGCTGGCTCTGATCCAGGCTCTATGAAAACCCGTGCCAAAAAGGTAGACGGTGGTTATCAGCTGAAAGGCAGCAAAATGTGGATTACCAATAGTCCGATTGCCGATGTATTTGTGGTGTGGGCCAAGGATGACGAAGGAGAAATTCGAGGCTTTGTCTTAGAAAAAGGCATGAAAGGCTTATCGGCACCGAAGATTGAAGGCAAGTTCTCATTACGGGCTTCTATCACTGGTGAAATCGTGATGGATGATGTATTTGTCCCTGAAGAAAACGCTTTTCCCGATATCCGCGGCTTAAAAGGTCCGTTTGGTTGTTTAAACAAAGCCCGTTATGGTATTGCTTGGGGCTCTATGGGCGCTGCAGAGTTTTGCTGGAAAGCGGCTCGCCAATACACTTTAGATCGCAAACAGTTTAACCGTCCATTGGCTGCCACTCAGCTAGTACAGCTAAAGCTTGCTGATATGCAAACTGAGATTGCGCTGGGATTGCAAGCAGCGCTGCGTGTTGGTCGTCTAATGGATGAGCATAACGCTGCGCCTGAGATGATCTCCTTAATTAAGCGCAATAACTGTGGTAAGGCGTTGAACATTGCTCGCGTGGCTCGTGATATGCATGGCGGTAATGGTATCAGTGATGAGTTCCACGTGATTCGCCATGTGATGAACTTGGAAGCGGTGAATACTTATGAGGGCACGCATGATGTTCATGCACTTATCTTAGGCCGTGCTCAGACTGGGATTCAGGCCTTTGGCTAGATAGCTATATTTAACTAGATAGCTTTTAATTAACTAGATAGTAATTAACTAGATAGCTTTTATTGGGCTAAATAGCTTCTAAAGCCATATAGATGGATGGCAACAGCCGCCATAAGAGAAGTTTTGTTTCGGCTGTATCAGCTGGTCAATTCTAACTTATGGCGGTTTTTTTATCGCCAAAACAGACATGAGGGATGATATGTTACACAATCAATCAACTGAAGCAGGGAGCACAGGGCAAAATCTGCAAGCCTTAAGCGGGATTAAAGTTTTGGATTTATCTCGAGTGTTGGCAGGACCCTCGAGTACCCAGATTCTTGCAGATTTGGGTGCGGAGGTAATAAAGGTGGAGCGTCCCGTGGTCGGTGATGAAACTCGGCACTGGAATCCACCAAGCTTTACCGATGGTGATACAGGAGAGCAAACAGCCGCTTATTTTGCTACTGTTAATCGTAATAAGAAATCTATCACTGTAGATATCACCACCCCTGAGGGTCAGAAGCTAATCAAAAAGTTGGCAGCAGACAGTGATGTGCTGGTAGAAAATTC
>JAHHUJ010000227.1 GCA_020024075.1 Psychrobacter sp. | reverse complement strand
TGCCAAACTTCAATAAATGGCTAAAAAAACACGACATTGATTATGAAATGTTCACCGCTGGAGAGTATAAGCGTACGGTGACTATGTTTGGTGAAAATGATGATGAAGACCGCACTAAATACAAAGAGGAGCTGGAGCAAACTCATCAGTTATTTAAGCATTTTGTCACAACATATCGTCCTCAGCTTGACCTATCAAAAGTGGCTAATGGTGATCATTGGTATGGGGAGGACGCGCTAAAATTAAACTTGGTGGATGAGCTAAGTACTTCGGATGCTTATTTACTCAAACAAATGGAAGATTATCAAGCGTATGCATTACTGTCACGTCAAAAACCTACTTTAGTAGAGAAGTTAGGCTTGGCAAACGCGGCACATTCGGCAGTGTCGGGTATGGTAAGTACTGCCACCAAATCTGCATTGATAGCGCTTGGCGATAAGCTGCCAGAAGTGATGAGCAAAATTGAGCAAGATAAGCGCTTGAAGTTTTAAGCCTCTTTACTATTTTAGAGCTCTTTACTATAAGAGCTTTACTATAAGGTGCTTGATATAAGATATTTGCTATAAGCTGATTATTAGCACAGCCTTCTACAAAGTCCATTAGGTGACAAGCGAGTGAGGCGGGATAATGGCTTGATAGTCAATCCTTTTAGGCGGTAATTTATAAGAGCGATCTTCTTTAGGTCGCTTTTTTTATTGAGTGATTTTGTTGAGTAATAAGTCAACTTCTCATAGAACAGCCCCACGAATTTACAGCCATTTGTTGGGGAATTATATTTCTAAAACTTGATAACTGCCTATAAACCCTCATAAAGTGCTAAAGAAGGGTCACTTATTTCGTTATAATAAATAGCCTAAGCCAAAATTCGTGCCCTTTATTGCTTAATTTCTTATCAAACTATTATTCAGATCCTGATTGATCGGGGTTCATTTTTGATAACTGTTTTTTAATAACTGTTTTAGATCTGGTTACGCCAGTTAGAGCCTCCTTAACTATAATAACGCTAATAAAGCCAAAATATATATGACTAAAGACAGTAATGACATCCATACAGCATCCGAAGTTGCTGTCACTGCTTCCAATGATTTACAAACTGTAAAACAAATCGGTGAGTTACCTGTATTGGCCAAAGATCGTCATTTTTTGAGCCGTTTACAACGTGAGCTAAGCCGTCCTGCAAAGAATGCTAATCCAAAAGCTTTGGCGGACAAACAAGCTACCTTTGACAAAGTAAAGTCACGCTCGCAGCAGGTGGTACAAGAGCGTATTGATAGTATTCCTGCTAATTTGGCAGAGACCTTAAATGCAGAGTTGCCAGTTAGTAAACGTAGCGAAGATATCATTCAAGCGATAAATGATCATCAGGTTATTATTGTGGCAGGTGAAACGGGCTCAGGTAAAACCACGCAATTACCGAAGCTTGCGATGTTGGCAGGGCGTGGTATTACCGGTCAAATTGGTCATACTCAGCCTAGACGGTTGGCCGCTCGTAGTGTGGCGAACCGTATTGCTGAAGAGTTGGGTGAGCAACTTGGCGATACGGTCAGCTTTAAGATCCGCTTTAATGAGCAAGGTACTGCCAAATCTGTGGTCAAATTAATGACCGATGGTATTTTGTTAGCAGAGTTGGGTCATGATCGTTTTTTAAGCCGTTATGACACCATTATTATTGATGAAGCACATGAACGAAGCTTAAATATTGACTTTATCATGGGTTATCTAAAACAGTTGCTACCCAAACGTCCCGATTTAAAAGTCATTATTACTTCAGCGACTCTTGATACTCAGCGTTTTAGTGAATATTTTGCTCAATATGATAAAACCAAAAAGCGTATGGTGCCAGCACCGGTTATTAACGTGGAAGGTCGAGGCTATCCGGTTGAGGTTCGCTATCGCCCATTAACAGATACGCCGGTGACCAGCTCTGATGATGACAGCTTTGATGACTTTGAGGATAATTTACCACGGGCTTTGGTAGCGGCAGTAGAGGAGTGCTTTGATGATGCCACCGCCAAAGGTCATCCTGAGCATGCCGATATTCTGGTCTTTGCCGCTACTGAGGCGGAAATTAGAGAGATGCAAGAGGTGTTGGTTGCGCATGGCCCACGCCATACCGAAGTTTTGCCTCTATTTGCGCGTCAGACTTATGCCGAACAGCAGCGAATTTTTCAGCCATCAGGTCGTGGCAGGCGTATTGTCATCGCCACTAACGTAGCAGAGACGGCGTTAACTGTTCCTGGTATTCGCTATGTTATTGATTTGGGCTTTGCTCGTATTTCTCGTTATTCCTATCGCTCACGGGTTCAGCGTTTACCAATTGAGGCTATCTCGCAAGCGGCGGCCAACCAGCGTAAAGGGCGCTGTGGTCGTGTCGCACCTGGGGTGTGTATTCGTTTGTACTCAGAGGAGGACTTTGAAAGTCGTCCAGAATACACTGAGCCTGAGATTCTGCGTACCAACTTAGCGTCGGTTATATTGCAAATGGCAAGCTTACGCTTGGGCACAGTAGAAAACTTTGACTTTATCGAGCCACCCGATAGTCGTTTGGTCAAAGATGGTCGCAAACTATTGGATGAGCTTGGTGCACTGGCGCCGAAACAGCCCAATAATAAAAAACCGATTGCCAAACAAACCTTAAACGACGTTAAGCTGACCCGTATTGGTCAAAAGATGGCGCGTATGCCCATTGATCCAAGGCTGGCACGTATGCTGGTAGCCGGTAGTGACTTTGACTGTATGCTAGAGATGCTAATTATCGTTGCCGCCTTGGCAGTACAAGATCCGCGTGAGCGTCCTGCGGAAAAGCGGGCTCAGGCAGATCAAAAGCACGCCATCTTCCGTCAAGAAGATTCTGATTTCTTATTTTATTTAAGTTTATGGAACGCCTTATATGGCGGTGGTAGCAATAAGCTGAGCAACAGTCAGCGCAAATCATTTGCCAAAAAGCATTATTTAAGCTTTCCGCGCTTGCGGGAATGGGAGAAGACTTACCGTCAGCTTGAGCAGATGGTTACCGATCTTAAGCTATTGACCGACTCTGGCACTGAGCACAAAGATAAGCCTAAATCACAAAATGGCAAGGCTAAAGGTAGGGCCAATCAAGCCATTAAAGTGGCTAAAAGTGTCGCCAGTGATTTGATAGTTGATAAAGCCAGTGATAATGAGGTTGATCAAGAGCAGCGTGCGGTTAAGTATGCCAATCTGCACCGCGCCTTATTGACCGGGCTGTTATCAGTGATTGCTCATAAGACTGATCAACGCGGCGAGTACTTAGCTGCTCGCCAGCAAAAAGCAAAAATATTCCCAGCCAGTACGGTCTTTAAGCAGTCACCACCTTGGGTTATGGCGTTTGAGATTGTAGAGACGTCGCAAGTGTTTTTGCGTACTGTGGCTAAGATTGAGCCAGAATGGATTGTGTCTGCAGGTGGTAACTTATTGAAGTATCACTACTTCGAGCC
>JAHHUJ010000226.1 GCA_020024075.1 Psychrobacter sp. | reverse complement strand
TTGCTCAGTATGATAGGCTGCTGCAGAGTTTGCCGTTATCGGCGCTTTATTAATAGCACTGGGAAAATTTGGTTCTGGATTTGTCATAGTTAAATTGCTTGTATATTGAAGAGGAATACGGGTATGTGATGCTCATACAAATCTTTAACAGTTAGCCAATAGGATATGAGCGTAAAATTATGAATAATACTCTAGTTTCAAAATTGATTTAATATCTTGTGTGTAAAAACAAGCTTTGGCATAAATCATTAGGATAAATAATAACCATTAGGCCAAATGAAGCGACTAATTAAAATACAAGATAGCTTGATTATATTGCAAAGCATTAAAGCATTATAGTGTAGCTGATTTGACTTTTTTTGACTATGATAAGATATTGCAGATTTATATCCTCACTACAAGGACACAAGCCTATATAATAGGGATTTATTTCACAAGCTTATCAGTAAGAGCTTATAATATTTGTGTGATATAAAGTGGATTATATCACCGTAATACAAGATAATAAGCCTTGGTTTGATATTATGGTTTAGTACCATATTGTGGTTTAGTACAATATTGCTTTAGTACAATATTATGGTTTCATACCAAACTGGTTTGATACAAAATTAGAATGTAGCTATTACCCTAAACGGCTTTTTTTATAGTGGCTCATTGATTAGGGTAAAATAAAAATATTTTTTAACTCAATAAGGTAATCTTTTGCTGTACTCGCAACTCTACCGCAGTATATTGCGTGCTTGCCGTGACTTTTCACGCCAACCGCATTACACCAGTCGCTTAGTCATCAGCTTACCGCTGCTTATCAGCGTGCCTAGTGCTTATGGAGCTATTGTTAGCCCACAGGCCGAATCAGTCTCGACTCTTAATTCAGTACAGGCTGTGAATAGCAGCTCTGCTAGTGCTCAGGCTCGTAATAAAGAACAGCTGGTTCCTAATAAAAAGCAGAAAGAACAAATAGCTACCTTATCAGATTCTTCACGAATTACTTATAAACGAGTTACTTATAAAGAAGCATCTACCACAAATCCAGGGCTAGAAGAGTCCATTAGCAACCAAGCTTCCTATTCTAGTTCTAGCACTCCTTCATCAGCTGCTAATCCAACCTCTATTCCAAATAAGGATGTGGCACAGACCCAAGAAGAGGCCTTGGAAGCTGTTGGGTTTGAAACTAAACCAGCTGAGCCTGCGCAAGCGTTAGCGGACAATAGCTTAATCAAAAATACCATAAGCTATCCTGAGGATGAGTTCATAGAGCCAAAGAGTACACCTACCTCTGCAGTAACCGGGCGTAATCAATCCACAGCCACTACTAATAATCGCGTAGATGGCAGCGCTAATAAAGAGGAAACTGAGCTTAGAGCACCAACCAACCCAAATTCAGGCAAAGGCCTCTCTGACTCAAGCAAAGCTGCAGCCGCCTCTTCCTCTGCTGAGTCTAAAAACGCAAAAATCAGTCAAAGAATAGACAACTCGAAGACTTTGGCCTCTACTTTTAAAGAAGACTCGGTACAAAAAAGCTTGGAGCGCCTATCACAGTATTATCAGTCGCAATCTGAGGAGCTGCGTGAGCGCATTAATAGCAGTGATCATTCAATCAAGAGCACCCAGATAGTTGAAGCTCAAACCTTCGCTCCTGTTGCCGCCCCCAATATCTTTAATTATCAGGCAGATGGTGCTTCCGCCTATCGCTGTGAAGGGGTTTGGGTTACGCCAAATACCGCTGGTGCCGATGCCAACTATCAACAAGCCATTGAGCGGGCACAGCAGCAAGATGGGCTATCTACTGCCAATGGACTGCCGCTACATGCTGTTGCTGATTATGGCTACTATGACAATGAAACCTATGTCGAGCTTGCTGGCAATGTGGAGATTATGCAAGATGGCAAGCTAGTTACTGCCGATCAAATCGCGCTAGATCTTAATACTGGCATCGCTGGCGCAAAAGGCGGTGTGCTTCTGGCAGAGTCAGGATCAAAGCAGCCACCTCAAGCTGAAAGCCAAAAACAAACCCAAAAGAATAGCAGTGCTGGCTTGATTGCCGTGGCAGAAGAGCTTGCTTACGATACCCATAGCAGTAAAGCCACAGCCTATGATGTGGCTTTTGCCAGCGTGCCCATGCAGGCGCATGGCTACGCGCACCGATTAAACAAGCCTGATGACACTCATTATGAGCTTGAAAAAGTCATGTTCTCTACCTGCCCACCCACTGATCGTAAGTGGCAGATAGAAGCAGATCAAATTGATATTGATAGCGACAGTGGCCGCGCAGAAGCTTATGACGCTACCTTCCGTTTGGGCAATGTACCGGTATTATATCTGCCTTATTTCAACTTCCCAGTTGATGACCGCCGCAGTAGTGGCTTATTAACCCCAAGTGCTCGTATTGATAGTGACAGTGGCCTAAAGTTAAGTGTCCCTTACTATCTAAACTTAGCCCCTAATTACGATGCCACCATTACCACTGATGTCTATAGCAACCGTAATCCGATGATTACTGGTGAAATGCGCTACTTGACTGAGAACTACGGTCATGGTCAGCTGACCACCGCTTATATGCCCAGAGATAAAAAATACGATGATGAAGATAGAACTGGCGTTTTCTATCACCATGATTGGGCTTCTGAAACAATTCCTCACCTAACGGCAGATGCAGTTTATAGTTACGTCTCTGACCCCGACTATATCAATGACTTTGATGACTATGGCCTGGTAGAAAACCGTCTAAACTTACCCAGACGAGGCCGAGTCAAATACTATGATGACTTCGTTGATGCCGAATTGAAGGGAGAAACTTTTCAAACTCTAAAAGCCGTTGATGCTCAAGGTAATGTCATAGCGGATAAAGATAAGCCTTATTCTCGCTTACCGCAGTTAACAGTCGACTATCGCCTGCCTAAGTTTAACAATGCTTTGGATAACTTTGTCGTTACCGGAACACACGACTCGGCCTACTTCAAGAAGTCGATTCATGATGGTTCTGAAAATGAGAAAAGCGGTATTCGACTCTACAATAAACTCAGTGCCAGCTACCCTATAGAAAAGACTTGGGGTTACGTTAAGCCTAAAGTTAGCTTACAGCACCTGTATACTGCTTTTGATGAAGAAAGCCGTGCTGACAATGATGTCTCAAAAGATGATAATGACCAATCGGTGTTCGTGCCTAGCTTTAGTATAGACTCAGGGCTAAACTTTTATAGTGCTGGCTCACCTTTTGGCTGGTTTGACAATACTATGGGAGGCTATCAGCTTTTAACGCCTCGCATTAAATACAGCTACTCTCCTTATGAGAATCAAAGTGCTATCCCTAACTTTGATACCCGTATCGCCTCCTTCGATTATGACCAATTATTTGCTGATAGTTGGTTCTTAGGTCATGATAGAATCGCCGATAACAATAGCGTGGCTTTAGGGGTTAATTATCGATATATTGATTCGATGGGTGTCACTCGCTTTGATGGCGGT
>JAHHUJ010000225.1 GCA_020024075.1 Psychrobacter sp. | reverse complement strand
CAAAAGTTGAGTTGGTTTCTGCTTGATATTTATTTTTTAAGATGGTATCTACGCTTCCTAGGTAAGTCTTTTATAAGCCAATTGGTGTGCTCACCACTGAAGATATAGATTAAGGCTTGTTAACGCCACAAACAAACATCTTTACACCAACCCTCATCAGCAGCAGTAATAATAGCTATTCATCAACCCAAGTTTCTCAGTCATTTGATAATCCGACTATCGAGACTTAGATTTTTGGTTATAATGAATGCTAATAAACATGACAGTTCTTAAAAGACGATTCATTTTTAACCCCTACTCCCTTTTATATATCCCTATTTCTTTTTAAATAAAAAAACTATTTTAAATAAAGTGACAATTATGACTGACAAAACTGAAGCACCAGACATGACAACTGACACCTCTCACGAAGCACTAGATCCAAATGTGTTGCCTGACTTTGAAAACATGCCGAATGTTGCCTCAATGGATACCAGTCATGTGGATAAAGAGAAGCCCCCTTTTATCTTGGTAGATGGCTCTTATTATCTATTTAGAACGTATCATGCACTTCCCAAAAACATGATGAACACTCAAGGGCTGACCACTAACGCCATTCGCGGAACGTTAAATGCGCTATTAAAAGTCATGCGCCGTTATAACCCGACTCATATGGCGGTGTGCTTTGATACCAAGTCGCCCACTTTTCGCCATACCATGTCCGAGGAATATAAAGCCAATCGTCCAAAAATGGATCCTGAATTGGCAGAGCAAATCCCTTATATTCACCGCTTAGTACGTGCTCTTGGCATTCCTTTATTGCGCATCGAAGGCGCTGAAGCTGATGACATTATCGGTACTCTAACCTATCGCGCGGTCGAAGAAGGTCATCATGTGGTCATCTCCAGTGGTGATAAAGACATGATGCAGCTGATTAATGACAGTGTAATCCTTGAAGATAGCTTCTCAGGCAAAGTAGTAGATACGCAAGGGGTTGAAGACAAGTATGGTATCAAGCCCACACAAATGATTGATTTACTAACTTTGATGGGTGACGCCTCTGACGGCATTAAAGGCGTGCCAAGCGTCGGTCAAAAAACCGCCGTTAAATGGCTCACCAAATACGACAACGTAGACAATATCTTGGCCAATGCTAGTGAAATCAAAGGCAAGGTGGGTGAAAAGTTGATCGAATTTGCTGACAACATTCCCCGCGACAGACAACTGGCCACCATCGTTACCAATTTGGATATAGGTCAAAACTGGGATGACTTACGTATCAATACCGACCCCACTGCTCACATCGATGATCTGCGTGATCTATATACAGAGCTTGAGTTCAAAAATGAGTTGGCCTCTTTAGCACATCCCAACCACCCTGCCAATATGACCTCAAATAGCGTAGCAGATAGTAAAGCCGAAGCAGAATCACAAGCTCAAGTAGCTAAGACTCTGCAAAACCAAAAACAGTCTGCCATCATCGATATCATTAAAGACAGTAAAGATCATGACCAAGCGTGGCATACTATCTTGGATGAGCTGGCTTTTGATAGCTTACTAAACAGACTGACATCTGCCAGTCATTTTGCGGTAGATACTGAGACCACCAGTATCGATTGGCGAGAAGCAGATATCGTAGGCTTGTCTTTCTCCCTACAAGCCCATGAAGCCTATTACATTCCACTAAATCACAGCTTAGAAGACGATGAGTTGGTTGCCAAACAGCTAGACCAAGACAAAGTTTTGGCAAAATTAAAGCCCATTTTAGAGAATCCTGAAATCGGTAAGATTGGGCAAAACATTAAGTATGATGCCCATGTACTACGTCGCTACGGTATTGATCTTAATATCACGCCAAGTAACTGGAAGATGGACACCATGCTTGCCAGCTATGTACTAAATGCGGCTGCTACCCGTCATGGTATGGACGATCTGGCCCGTCATTATCTGCATACTCAAACCATTACTTATGAAGATGTGGCAGGCAAAGGAGCCAAGCAGGTCACCTTCGACAAAGTGGCTGTGGATATTGCTAGTGACTATGCTTGTGAAGATGCGGATATCACCTATCAACTGTTTGAAGTATTCCAAGAGAAGCTGAAAGATGACGCGGTTAACCAGCGTCTGTTACATCAGCTGGAAATCCCTGTATCACAGATTTTATGTGACATGGAAGCAACTGGTATTCTGATTAAAAGAGCCTTCTTAAACGAGTTATCTAAGCGCTTCGATGAAGAGATTGGCGAGCTTGAAAAACAAGCTTATTATGAGGCCGGCGAAGAATTCAATCTAGGCTCACCAAAACAGTTGGGTGAAGTTTTATTTGAAAAACTTGGCGTTGTGGGCGGTAAAAAGACTAAGTCAGGTCAATACTCCACCGGCGAAGCTGTGCTATCAAAAATCGATCACCCATTAGCTGAGATTGCCCTTGAATATCGCGGCTTATCAAAGCTTAAGAGCACTTATACCGATGCGCTAGATGCTGTGGCCGATAAAGATACGGATCGGGTTCACACTAGTTACCATCAAGCCTTGACCAGTACTGGCCGCTTATCCTCAACAGATCCTAACTTACAAAACATTCCAATTCGTACTAAGACCGGTCGTCTTATCCGTCAAGCTTTTATCGCCCCTGAAGGCCGTGTCTTATTGGCCGCGGACTATTCACAAATTGAGCTACGCTTGATGGCGCACTTCTCTGGCGATGAGAACTTAACCAAAGCGTTTAATGAGGGTCTAGATATTCACAGTGCTACAGCGGCGGAAGTATTGGGTAAATCCGTAGAGGACGTTACCCCCACCGAGCGTCGTAATGCCAAAGCCATTAACTTTGGTTTGCTCTATGGTATGAGCGCCTTTGGATTGGCAAAACAGCTTGAGATGACTCGTGGTGAAGCACAAGACTATATCAATCAATATTTCGAGCGCTACCCTGGCGTGCGTCAATATATGCAAGACACCCGTAACAATGCGGTAGATAATGGCTATATCGAAACCATTCTAGGTCGTAAACTGTACACACCTGATATCAATCATAGCAATCAAATGGTTCGCCGTGGTGCGGAACGAGCTGCTATTAACGCCCCACTTCAAGGCAGTGCTGCCGATATTATCAAACTGGCGATGATAGCGGTGGATAAGGTCTTACCTGCTGACAATGCCAAAATGCTACTGCAAGTACACGATGAATTGGTATTTGAAGTAGATAGCGACAAAGCCGAGGTGATTGGTGAGCAAATCAAAAATGCGATGCAAAATGTACTGACTGATACTGCCAAACAGATGGGCTGGAACGTTGATTTCGCCGTGCCATTGCTGGTTGAAGTGGGTATTGGTGATAATTGGGATGAGGCTCATTAATCGTCTATTATTTGATTAATAGCTTTTTGTTTTAAATTATTAGTAGATACCATCTTCAATCGTGATTTTGTAGGCTGGGGCTTTAGCCCAGCTTCATGATTTTAAACGTATATTCGCTGGGCAAAATGCCCAGC
>JAHHUJ010000224.1 GCA_020024075.1 Psychrobacter sp. | reverse complement strand
TCAGGGTGATGCAGAAGTACCCAAAGAAGTCACTAATGAGCCTATGCTAACCAAGCAAAAACGTGAAGTGTCTGTGCAAAAGCAAGAAATGCCAGTACAAAAGCGCGAAGTGCCTGTGGCGAAAGAGGTGACAAAAAGCTCGTTACAAGCCAGCTCTGATACCGAATTAGATAAAACTAAATTAGACACAAGTATTGACCCAACAAAACCCTCTGATTCACCTTCTACGGTTGATAAAAAAGATGCTTAGTAGGTTTGACTGTGACTTTCATACGCTTACTCTCTAAATGGATTTATCTTTCTCGCTTATATAGATTTATATAGAGGTCAGCAGTAGACACTGTTGGCTTCTAAAACTTAACATCCTTCCTTCTTCCTCTCAAAAGCAAAGCCTGAACAAAACCTATAAGTTAGGTAATAAAGTCATGTTTTAAAAGTAGTTTGATATTTGTTCAGCTATCTAATATGTTAATAGCACAATTAAATGAACCACTTATAAAGCAAACCTCTGCTTACTGAATATTTAAATCCTCCATACACAATAAATTTAGCGAGATAATAGTTATGACGCAATCCAATAATGATGCTCAGAATCCGAGTAAGCAATTTACCGGTACTCAAAGTTATATTGCTACTGACGACTTTCAATTAGCGGTCAATGCCGCTATTACTTTGCAAAAGCCATTACTTATTAAAGGTGAGCCTGGTACTGGTAAAACCTTATTGGCAGAAGAAGTGGCACAGAGCTTGGGCATGCCACTGATTACTTGGCACATTAAGTCCACTACCAAAGCTGAGCAGGGCTTGTATGAATACGATGCTGTATCGCGTCTGCGTGACTCACAATTAGGCGATGATAAGGTGTACGATATCAATAACTACATTAAGCCGGGTAAGTTGTGGGAAGCTTTTACCTCAGAGCAGCGTAGTGTGTTATTAATCGATGAAATTGATAAAGCCGATATCGAATTCCCAAACGACTTGCTACATGAGCTTGATAAGATGTCGTTTTATGTTTATGAGACTGGCGAGACCATTACCGCAGATCAGCGTCCTGTGGTTATCATCACCTCAAACAATGAAAAAGAGCTGCCCGATGCCTTCTTACGTCGCTGCTTCTTTCACTACATTGACTTCCCAGACGAGCAGACCATGCGTCAAATCGTCGATGTTCATTTCCCAATTATCCAACAAAAATTGGTCAATGATGCGTTAGATATCTTCTATAAACTACGCAATCTGCAAGGTTTAAAGAAGCCGCCCTCAACCTCTGAGCTGGTCGATTGGTTAACTTTACTATTGGCTGATGATATGGCGCAGCAAGAGCTTGAGGAGAACTTACGCGGCGAGAAGTCGATTCCTCCTCTATATGGTGCCTTGTTAAAAAACGAAGCAGACATTACTTTATTACAGCGTTTTGCCAATATGATGCGTCGCTAGTTAACAGATAACTAAATAATCTGATGTTGATCAACTGTGATTTTGACCCAGTAGTAGGATTTATCCAGCTGGGTCAGCCAAATCAAAAGGCTAGGCTGATATGTTTGTAAAACTGTTTTATACCTTGCGCACTTATGGGGTGCCGGTGAGTACGCGTGAGCTGCTCGACTTAAATGCTGCGCTTGATAAGGGGTTGATGCGTCAGCCGCACCCTGACTTTCCTGAAGACAAAGACCTGTGGTATTTCGCCAGCCGCGAGGATATGTATCGGCTGATTAAGCTGTGCATGGTTAAAGATGAGCGCCACTTCGATAAGTTTGACCGAGCGATGGCCGATTATTTCGACGGGGTAGATAGCTTAGACATCGATGAGCTGATGGCGAAGCTAACTGATATCCCCAAAGAGTGGTTAGATCTTAAGCTTGATCCGAAGAACTTAACCGAAGAGCAGCGCCGACTGCTGAAGAAATATGGTTCGCTTGAGGAGCTGATGAAAGCACTCGAGGAGCGTTTAAAAGAGCAAAAAGAGCGACATCAAGGCGGCAGTAAATGGGTCGGTACAGGCGGAACTTCACCGTTTGGTGCTTATGGTGATCACCCTGAGGGGGTACGTGTCGGCGGCGAATCACGCAAGCGCAGTGCCGTTAAAGTCTGGGAGCAGCGCAAATACCGTGACCTAGATGATGATAAGCAGCTGGGTACTCGCCAGCTACAAATGGCGTTACGTAATCTGCGTCAATTTGCCCGTACTGGCAGTGCCGATGAGCTGGATATACAAGAAACCATCAAGCGTACCGCACAAAAAGGGGTGCTTGATATTCATATGCAGCCTGAGCGTCGCAACCGAGTAAAAGTGCTGATGTTATTCGATGTCGGTGGCAGTATGGACATTCACATCGAAGCGTTAGAGAAGCTTTTTTCTGCGGCGAAAAATGAGTTTAAAACCCTAGAGTTCTATTATTTTCACAACTGTCTTTATGACTTTGTGTGGAAAAACAATCAACGCCGTCATGCAGAGCGCACACCGACTATGGATCTTTTGCAGAAGTATGGTCGTGAATACCGCGTTATATTTGTCGGTGATGCTTCCATGTCGCCGTATGAGCTGTTTTCGGTAGGCGGTAGTGTGGAGTATATGAATGCTGAGCCGGGAGCCGTTTGGCTAAAAAGGATGACTGATCATTTTGATAAAGTGGCTTGGCTGAACCCTGAAGACCCCGCCTATTGGAACTACACCCATACGATAGGTGAGATCAAAAAACTGATGGATGGCCATATGTATCCTATGACTCTACATGGTGTGGAAGAAATGACTGGATATTTGGCAAGATAATAAAGGAAATAAATTGATTAAATTTAGTACAGACAGACCAAAGCTAGCTATTACAGCGATTGTAGGTACGTTAATGATGGCTGTTTTGACCTCTGGATGTAGTCCAGCTGAAGAAGAAAGCACTGAGTCTGTGTCGCAAGGTTATGATGAGGCATTTGTGGGCATGTGCTTTAATGATGCCAGTCCTGAAGATACTCATATCGATGAGAGTTCAAATGCCGCCATTACCAATCTTGCTCTAGAATCCTTGTCGTGCCAAGCCCCACATGATAATGAGGTTTATTATATCTATCCTTTGCCTGCCGAGGCTGAGACTAAGCTAGATACAGAAGCCTTCTTTGAGGATATGCTTGATGTCTGTGAAGATAAGTTCGAGACTTATATTGGTAAAAGCTACCGAGAGTCTTATTATGAAATGTCGGTTTTATTTCCCACTACTGAAAGCTGGAAGCTGGGACATAAGCAGGCAATCTGTTACGCTTTTCATCCTGAAGCCAAAAAGTTAGATTTTGAATTAAAAGGCATTGATGAATAGCGCTAATGAATAGCGTTAATGAGTAGCATTGATGAATAGGGGGGCTAGATCCTATTATAAGTAATCACTGCTCATAAATTATGAACTAGATTATTCACTAAACAGTTCACTAAATTATTAGTTAAATCATTTGCTAAGTTTGGCTACTATTTTTATAATTCGCTCTTTTTTTATAAGT
>JAHHUJ010000223.1 GCA_020024075.1 Psychrobacter sp. | reverse complement strand
GAGCTTTAATGCAAACAAGGGTTATCTCAAAGGTAAGAGTAACAGTTATTTGTTGCTAGTAGGAAGGCTTTCGACCCCTTCTACTTTGACCACAGTTTCTGACTCATCAAAATAAATGATCAGGTGTTGACTGGCGTTAGTAATGACTTTTTTGCCATCTCGTTGTCCATAAGTCCCTGGCGCATAGTCATAAATATAATCCCAACGATTAGGCGCTAGTGTGTCACGCACAGCTGGGCTACCTAGCAAATAAAGCACTTGGTTTTTGTTCATACCAGGCTGAATTTGTTGTGCTTGTGCTTGAGTGATAGGGGTCCCTTGAGGTAAATCAATGGTATAGACGCCAAAAATAGAACAAGCTGATAGAGTAAGCGTGGCGGTAATAGCGATCGGGTAAAGTAATTTTTTTAATATATTCATAATTTCACGTTTTAGAATTACCTAATGTAGTCGTTAGAGTAAGCCTCTAAGGAGTCAGACAGTTATGAAAACTACCAAAGTTCTGGCAATTATAAACTGATAATAAAGTTTTGGTAAGATAACCCGGTTAAACTAATGGGCTACTTCTCGAATATAGTCTAAGCTAGGCCTAACTGGTTTTCATAAATGATACGTCAATTACTTGCAATTGCCTACCACTTACGAGAGTATTTAATTAAATTTTATACTATTTAGTAGTTTAACACGGGTTCCACTCGTAAATTATAAAGTTATAAGGATTACAATGAAAATCATCAATCAAGAGTTACGTAAAGCGGGTTTAAAAATTACTTTACCTCGTATCAAGATTCTTGAGCTATTAGAGAGTGCTGAAGACCATCATATGAGTGCTGAAGAGGTCTATAAGGCGTTAATAGAGCAAGGAGAAGATGTTGGTTTGGCTACGGTATATCGAGTGCTAACCCAGTTTGAGCAAGCCGGTATAGTTGAACGTCATAATTTTGAAAATAACTTATCTGTATTTGAGATTACTCAAGATGAACACCACGATCATATGGTCTGTGATGTATGTGGCAAAATCATTGAATTTCATAACCCAATCATTGAGCAAGAGCAGCTAAAAGTGGCTAAAGAGCATGGGTTTAGATTGTCTGGTCACTCTTTGGTGCTTTATGGCTTATGTGAAAATGAAGCGTGCCAAGATGCAGCCAAAAAGTTATAGTAAGAAATCTGGCGGTTTTGTTCGCGCAAAATCAATAGCACTAAAGAGTCAAACAATAGCACTAAAAAGTCAAACAATAGCACCAAAGCTTTAACCTGCTTTAAGTGTTGTTACAAAACCCGTTTTAAACGGGTTTTTTTATGGGAAATTTTGGAGGTTTAAAGGGTAGGGTTATCTCAAAAGATGAAAGAGGGTAGTCTATTCTTAGCTTGCTTATGTAGTCAGATAATCTGCGGCAATTATTTTATTCTCTACCAACTGCTGCAATGACTGCTGAAATGTACGCATGCCTATGCTATTGCTGGTTTGAATAACTGAGTACATTTGCGCCAATTTGTTTTGACGAATTAAATTACGGATGGCTGGGGTAGTAATCATAATTTCATGGGCTGCAATACGTCCACCATGGATATGCTTCACTAAAACTTGAGAGATAACTGCTTGTAAAGATTCTGACAGCATGGCTCTGACCATCTCTTTTTCGGCTGCAGGGAAGACATCAATGAGTCTGTCTATGGTTTTGGTTGCGGAATTAGTATGTAAGGTGGCAAAGACTAAGTGCCCGGTTTCAGCCGCAGTCAGTGCCAATTGAATACTGCTTAAATCTCTTAACTCTCCAATGACGATAACATCAGGGTCTTCTCTTAAAGCAGAACGTAGTGCACTGCTAAAATTAGCAGTATGCTGAGACACTTCTCGCTGATTTACCAAGCTTTTTTTTGAGTCATGAATAAACTCAATGGGGTCTTCAATGGTCAGGATGTGGGCCGGTTTGGTGCTATTTATATGGTCAACTAAAGCGGCCACCGTTGTAGATTTGCCACAGCCTGTGGGACCGGTAACCAGTACCAGACCTTGGCGCAGGTTGGCAATCTTTTCAAAGGTGGCTTGGATATTTGGCTGAGGGGTTTTAATGTTAGCAGCAGCGGTGGCTAGGTCAGCGTCAGCAGACTGATTTAAATTTAGCTGTGCTAAGCTAGGAGTTGTGGAAGGTATGATTCGAAATACAGCGGCTGTTCCCCGGCTTTGAGTAAATGCGTTAATTCTAAAGCGGCCGACTCCGGGTATATAGTAAGCGTAATCGAGCTCTAGGGTATTTTGAAACTCGTTATATTGAGCATCGCTCATGGTGCTTTGTATAAATGCAGTAACCTCTATCTCTTGTAGGGGAGGCGTATTTAGCATAACCATATCACCTGCTATGCGCAACATGGCCGGCATCCCGGTAGATAAGTGTAAATCTGAGGCTTGGCATTGAATAGTATGGGCAAGTAAAGACTGAATATCCTTGAAGCTTAGTACTTGCGCGTCAGGCACGTAGGCTCTCCTTGTGCTGTTAGTGGTATCAGTAGCATAACAAGTCTGTTTGCCCTCTGAGTAACTATTTTGGGGTCACTGCCTATTTGTCAGTATTTATTGATAGCGTATTTTTTTATAGCAATCATCATAGCAATCAAAAAGACAAGCTATGTAGGCATTGTAAACATCTACCAATAGAGCAGGCAGGGTAGTAAATGTTACTATTACTATATAGCCAAAAAAACGGTATGGCCAAAAAATACGGCATGGCCAAATATATTAAGTAAAAAAATAAATTCTATGAGGGCAATATAATGAATACGACACTGCTACAAAGATGGCAACAAGTAATCGAACAAATTGATAAGGCATGTGCAGCTTCGAACCGAGACTCTGTTACCTTGTTGGCGGTATCCAAGACTAAGCCTGCGCAGATGATTATTGAGCTGGCCGAAGCAGGGCAGAGACATTTTGGAGAAAATTATCTGCAAGAAGCGGCAGGGAAGATGGCAGAGATTAAGGAGCTTGACGCAAGTTCAGCGGCTACCGAAGCTATTATTTGGCATTATATTGGTCATATTCAACGCAATAAAACCCGAGATATCGCCGAGAACTTCGACTGGGTACATACCATTGAGCGCGATATTATTGCCAAGCGTCTTAATGATCAACGCCCCGATAGCTTAGGTAATCTCAACGTGTTAATCCAAGTCAATATAGACAATGAAGACAGTAAGTCTGGGTGCTTGCCCAGTGAGCTAGATAAGCTAATTGCCGCCATTAAAGGCTATGATAAGCTAAGCTTACGTGGACTGATGATTATCCCGTCCAAGGAGGGCTCTGATGCCTTTGAGCGCACCAAAAAGCTGTTTGATGAGATTAAGCAGGCTCACCCTGAATTAACACAATGGGATACCTTGAGCATGGGAATGAGTGGTGATATGGAGCAGGCCATCGCTCATGGTTCAACGATGGTGCGGGTTGGTAGTGCCATCTTTGGGGCAAGAGATTAGTTTGGGGTAAGAGACTGGTTTGGGGTAAGAGACTAGGA
>JAHHUJ010000222.1 GCA_020024075.1 Psychrobacter sp. | reverse complement strand
GTTCAAACCAAACTAGATGACATCAGTAAAGTCAGCTGTGTGGCAACACCAGAGGACATTGCAAGTTTAGGTTTTGCAGTAGCCGATGCCATCAAGGCTTTAGGTAATGACCTTGAACAAATTAAGCAAGCAGCATCACAAGAGCCAGAAGCCGATGCTATGCAAGAGTTGGCTCAGCAAATTGCTATCGATCTGGTGACAGCTGATAAACCTTTAGTTGTCTCAGGTACGGGTCAGTTTAGCGTGGCTATTATAGAAGCGTCTGCTCAAATTGCCCAAGCATTAACTGATAAGCGTGACCAGATTAAAGCTTATGAGCTAGAACAAGTTGAAGCTTATAATGCAGAAGTTCGTGCTAAGCAAGCTGAAGATCAGTCAAGCGAAGAGCAAGAGCCTGTCAAATTAAAGCAAGCTAATTCCAAATATGATAAACAAGCAGGCTTATACTTAAGTGTGCCTAATGCCAATAGCTTCGGTGTTTGCTTATTAGGTGGTAAGTCGGTTGAAGAGTTATTAGCAACAGACTTTGATGCGGTTATTGTCGCTGAAAACCAACTAACTGATGCCCTAGATATTGACAAGTTGGCTCAGCTATTAAGCGACAAAACGGTTATTGCTTTAGATCACCAAAGCTTATATTGGCATAAATTTGTTGATATTGTGTTGCCAGCGGCAAGCTTCGCAGAAGCAGATGGTACTTTGGTGTCTGCCGAAGGCCGTGCTCAGCGCTTCTTCCAAGTGTACGATCCAAGCTACTATGATCATAAGAACTGTATTAAAGAGGGCTGGCGCTGGCTACATGCCGTTGAAACCAGTCTAAATCAGTTGCCTCTAGATTGGACTCAATTGGATGATGTTATTAATGAGTTGGTGAAGACTCATCCGAATTTAGAAGCTATCAAGCAGGCAGCACCAGACTCAGATTTCCGCATTTCAGGTCTAAAAATTGCACGTGAGCCAAGACGTTATTCAGGCCGTACCGCAATGCGTGCCAATATCTCAGTGCATGAGCCTATGCAGCCAAAAGATTTAGATACTGGTTTAACGTTCTCGATGGAAGGTTATAGTGGTACACAGACACCCGGCTCGATGATTCCTTTTGCTCAAGCTCCAGGTTGGAACTCACCACAAGCTTGGAATAAATACCAAGACAAAGTGGGGGGTAACCTAAAGCAAGGCGATCCTGGCATTCGTCTATTTGACTTAATCGATGAAACCAAAAAACGCGCAAAACGCGAATATATTCGTCCAGAATTAGCCCAGCCTGTTAAGACCAGTATTTTCCAAGGTCAGGCCAAGTTAGTTCCGGTACATAATATATATGGTAGCTCTGCGATGGCACATAGAAGCCCAGTTATAGCAGAACAAATGCAGCAGGCTGCATTCTATATTGGGGCAGAGGATGCTGAGCATTGGCAAGTCAGTAATAATGACTGGTTGGCCATTACCGTAGATGGGCAGCGTGTTGAGTTACCAGTAACTATCGTCTCTTATCTTGCAGAAGGATGTATTGGCTATCCAGTGGGTCAAGTCCCCATTTTACATGGTCACTTACCAGCATCCGTGTTAAAAATAGATCCACCAAAAACATCAATAGCAACAAATAATAAACCACAGTTAGAGGGTCAGGGAGGTTAATATGGAATCTATTCGAATCATCCCTGAGGTGCCAGGCTTTTTAAGTCAAAGCTTATCGGTAGAAGCTTGGAATACTTTATTCCTAGTGGGTCAAGCTTTGGTTATTTTCTTAGTCGTTGTCACTGTCGCTGCATTAATGATTATTTATGAGCGTCGTATGCTGGCCTTATGGCAAGACCGTTATGGTCCAAACCGAGTAGGGCCTTGGGGGTCATTACAGCTTATAGCAGATATGTTAAAAATCTTCTTTAAAGAGGATTGGACGCCGAAGTTTGCTGATAAGTTTATGTTTATCCTAGCACCAGCAATTGCGATGTTCACGGCATTGGCTTCATTTGCGATTATTCCTGTTTCTCCCACCTTAGGCGTGGCAGATTGGAATATTGGTATTTTGTTCTTCTTTGCTATGGCTGGTATGGCAGTCTATGCGGTTATGTTTGGTGGCTGGGCTTCAAAAAACAAATACTCTTTATTAGGTGGTCTTCGTTCTGCCGCACAGACCATCAGTTATGAAGTGTTCTTAGGCCTATCTTTGATGGGTGTCGTGGCTTTGACAGGCTCATTTAACCTGCGTGAGATTGTAGAAGCACAAACAGGCGGCTTTTGGCACTGGAACATTTTTCCACAATTTTTAGGATTCTTGACCTTCGTTGTGGCGGGTGTCGCGGTAACTCACCGTCATCCATTTGACCAACCAGAAGCAGAACAAGAGTTGGCCGAAGGTTATCATGTCGAATATTCAGGCATGAAGTTCGGTATGTTCTTTATCGGTGAGTATGTCAACGTTGTGCTTATCTCTGCGTTGATGACCTGTCTGTTCTTCGGTGGCTGGGATGCACCTTTAGATCTAGGCTTTACCATTTTGCCTCCCGCCTTTTGGTTCATGATTAAGACCTTATTTTTCATGACTATGTTCGTCTTAGCACGCGGTTCATTAATGCGTCCAAGATACGATCAAGTGATGAACTTTGGTTGGAAGGTATGTTTGCCTGTGACTTTAATTAACTTATTAATTACCGCAGCATTGATCTTAATCTCCGCTGCTTAATAAGTGAAGACACAGAAGGCAAGACAGTAAGTTTAAGAAAAGTATAGTTAAGTAAGACTTAGTTCGATAATAAAATACTAAGTTTTTGAATCTTCTATTTATTGGGTTGGATGGGCCGATTAAAACGCTTTAGCGGCCTTATCACTGATAAGCAATTAGAGAAGTTAACATGTTTAAAACGTTGAAAAATACAGTCGTGGGCATGTTTACCATTGTGCGTTCTATGTGGATGGTTAACAGTCATGCGTTTAGACCTCGAGATACGATATTGTATCCTGAACAGCCTGTTCCTGTACCACCACGCTTCAGGGGCCGTATTGTACTGACTCGTGATCCAGATGGTGATGAGCGCTGTGTGGCGTGTAACTTATGTGCAGTAGCTTGTCCTGTGGCTTGTATCTCATTACAAAAAGCTGAGCGTGAAGATGGGCGCTGGTATCCTGAGTTTTTCCGTATTAACTTCTCTCGCTGTATCTTTTGTGGTATGTGCGAAGAAGCTTGTCCGACTACAGCTATTCAGCTAACTCCAGATTTTGAGTTGGGCGAATATGTACGCCAAAACTTAGTATACGAAAAAGAACACCTATTAATCTCAGGTCCAGGTAAATATCCTGACTATAACTATTACCGTGTTAGCGGTATGGCGATTAAAGACAAACCAAAAGGTGCTGCCCAAAATGAGGCTCAACCTGTCGATTTAAGGAGTCTATTGCCATGAGTTGGCTACACTGGTTTGATAATACTGCATTGGTAGGATTCTACGCCTTAGGCTTGGTGGCAATTATTGCCAGCTTGCGAGTCATTATGCTCGCTAATCCTGTTCATGCCATTCTTTCTATGAT
>JAHHUJ010000221.1 GCA_020024075.1 Psychrobacter sp. | reverse complement strand
GTCATATTCCTCGTGATGGGAATGAGTACTTGTTTACCGATACTTTTCCTAAGGGCACAGGAAAAGGCTTACTTATCACGGCTATTGCAGCCATAGTTAGCTTGATTATCTTTAATATTTTGCCCTTTGATACTAACGTTAATAAAGGCTTATCGATGTTAGTATTCATCGGTACGCTATGGTTAACCGAAGCCTTGCATGTGACGATTACTGCCATACTGGTAATGATTATCGGGGTGGCGATTGGTATTCCTGAATTTGATACCAAATCAGCACTATCAAGTTTTGCAAGTCCTACTATTTACCTGTTCTTTGGGGGATTTGCATTAGCGGCTGCGCTGCATGTGCAAAAGCTTGATGAGAAGATTGCGTTAAAGCTTATCTCTTTATCAGGGGGCAAGCTTGGTAATGCGGTAATGTTGATATTCTTTGCTACAGCCATGCTTTCTATGTGGATATCTAATACGGCTACAGCAGCAATGATGTTGCCTTTAGCCATCGGTATGTTGTCTCAGATTGATCGTGAAAAAGACCGTGGTACTTTCGTATTCGTCTTATTAGGTATTGCATACTCTGCAAGTTTGGGCGGGCTAGGAACTATCGTGGGCTCACCGCCAAATGCTATTGCAGCCAAAGCTTTAGAAATCTCTTTTATTGATTGGATGAAGTTTGGTCTACCGTTAACTTTTGTGTTGACGCCACTGTTATTGGGTGCGATGTATTTGGTATTAAAACCTAATTTGAATGTGCGTATCAGTAGTTTGGATCAACCTGAAATTCCTTGGACCATACCAAGAATTCTTACCATCATCGTGTTTATAACGACAGCTTTAGCGTGGATATTCGGTAATAAGCTTGGTGAGTATTTTGATATCAGTAGTATTGATGCCGTTATTGCCCTGAGTGCTGCGGTTGCCGTAGTAAGCTTAGGCTTAGTGTCATGGAAGCAAGTTTCAGACAACACCGACTGGGGCGTGCTCATGTTATTCGGTGGTGGTATTGCCTTATCTAATGTGCTTAAGAATTCAGGCGCCTCTTTAGTAATGGGTGAGACAGTAGCTAATGCATTGATGACAACCCCATTGTTCTTAGTCATGTTAGTGGTTGCTGCCTTTATCATATTCTTAACAGAGTTTGCGTCAAATACGGCTTCAGCGGCGTTATTAGTGCCTGTGTTTGTGGCCATTGCTGAGCAGATGGGGCTACCGACTGAGGTGTTAGTGATGATTATCGGTATCGGTGCTTCTTGTGCCTTCATGTTACCTGTGGCTACCCCTCCAAATGCTATTGTCTTCGGTACTGGCTTAATTAAGCAGTCAGAAATGGTACGTGTGGGTGTGGTTTTAAATATTGTCGCATCACTTATCGTGGCATGTTGGGCTTATTTCTTCTTACTCTAAGTTTTATTACTTGTTAGAACATAGGCCACAGCTTAGTAATTAGCTAAATAGTAACTAGCTAAATAATAACTAAGCCAAAAGAAATCCCCCGTATTGATACGGGGGATTTCTTTATAAACGGTTATTTGACAACGATTATTTGAAAATGGTTGTCTGAATAATTAGCCTAAGAAAGCGTTATACATCCAAACTAATTTTTCTTGTTCTTGTACATAGCCGTCTACTAAGTCTGCAGTACCTTGGTCATCTGCTTCTTCTGCTACAGCAGAAACTTTACGCTGCTCTTCAATAAGTGTCTGCAAACCTGACACCACACCACGTACACAGTCTGTACCTACGAACACATCTTTATCTTCTTTTAAGCTGCTGTGTTTAGCAAAGTCACTATAAGCATGTAATGGAGTACCGCCTAGAGTTAGTACACGCTCTGCAATTTCATCGATTTGAATTTGAAGATTGGTATATAGCTCTTCAAATTGCTGGTGTAGTGAGAAGAAATGCTCACCTTTTACATTCCAGTGATAGCCACGCACGTTAATATAAAAAATATGATAGCTTGAAAGCAGATCATTTAGTTTTTCGATTACTGCTGACATGTCTTTTTTTTCTAAACCGATTTGATTAGTTGTCATAATAATTATCCTGTTGTAGTTTGTGTTTTTATTTGGGGTTTATTGGGCTTTGCCCCTTGCCTTTATTGGCTATTATAATAGCAAACATAGTGTGATTAGTTAAATATAAAGCTTTAATATTTGTGATAAGTTTTGTAAATTCATTATCTTTTATGTACAGTCGCAGGCAGTATTTTTTAATGAATTAATCGTTTTTTTATTGAATAGATTGAATAGAATAGATAGGAGCGATATTTATTAAACTCCAAACCAAAAAAAATGACCCAAGCAGGGTCATTGTATTAGAAGAATATTTAATGGCTGTGACAGTGAGTAAAGCTGATTACTGGCTAAATGTTACTGATCAAATGTCACTGATCAAATGTCACAGGTTCAATGTTACTGGCCAATAGCTTGTGGCTGTAATCCTTTAACAGGTATCACTTCTTCTAAATGAGTGCGTACCGTGTCAATAGGGAATTTCTGTGCTTGTAGGCGTTTTGGAATAATTTGGCTGCCTTGCTGACCTTGCATTTCAAATAACATAAAAATGTAGTCGTCCGTTTCCTCCCAGCTTTTTACCGCAGTCCAAGGGATAACTGCTTGCTGTGTGGCTGAACCACGCATTTGCATACCGCGCATAGCTTTGTTGGCTTGTAGTCCAGCATTTGGTGAAGGCATTGCCATGATTAACCCATGTTTTTGCACCCCAAGTTTTAGCTGTTTCATTTCCTCAGGCATTTCTTGCTCAGCCATCTGCTTTTCAAACTCTCTTTGAACATACCATTTCATACCAATGGTACGTACCAGCAAATACACCACCACCAAAATTAGCATCAAATAAAAGATAAAAGTTGAGTAGCCTTTGACATAAATAAGCCCCGCTATAGACACTGCTACTACAATGGCCATAACGATCCATTCTTTCATCTTAATGTTTTTTAGGCCAAAAGATGGGTTGGTTTTTTCAAATAACTCAAATTGTGCTTGGTGAAACTCTTCTTCAGTTAGATTAATATCAACAGGTTGAAGGGTGTAAGGGTAAAGAGCCATATAATTACTCGAATAGGATGTTAATTGAACAAAAAGTAAAATTAAAATGACATAGTTTTTATAATGGTTTTTATAAAAGTACGATGTCATTGAGATAATTTAGATAGTGCTGCTATCTTACCGAAAACTGGGGCTAATTGAAACTTTAAAGCTTAATGTGAGCGGTTAAATTTTTAGCCATGTTTGATTAAGTGCAAACTTAGGAGGCTAAGTTGAGACAAATTGACGATGATAAAATAGCGATTTGATAGAGATAGATTCATAAATTGTATAGTTTTATAAAGATTTTGGGGGCATATCGTTGTTTTGACGTGGTCAAAAATGCTTGGTCTTGGTATCATAGGCAACATTATTTAGGTATCTATTTACTAATAAAAATTTAGTCTAGTTAGCGGCTAACTAAAGTGTTATTTGTTTAAAAAATATTACCTGTTCAAATTAAGTCTCTACTATTTCATATATTAATATACTAATACGAA
>JAHHUJ010000220.1 GCA_020024075.1 Psychrobacter sp. | reverse complement strand
GACTGACAATCAAGTATTCTTCCAAGCCACTCAGCAAATCAGACAAGACGTTGCCACCGGTCAACCGTTAAACTCTGCCATGCTTAGTAGCCAGTTGTTCCCCACATTGGCCATTCAGATGGTTAGTATTGGCGAGCATTCGGGCTGTTTGGATGAAATGTTAGATAAAGTCGCCGTATACTATGAAAATGAAGTGGATAATGCGGTTGAAGGGCTAACCAGCTTGATGGAGCCGATTATTATGGTGATTTTGGGGTTACTAATAGGTGGCTTGGTCATTGCTATGTACCTGCCTATCTTTCAGCTTGGGTCCGTTATTGGCTAGCAAGTTGAAGCAGATTTGTTTTATGGCTATTTACAGTCTTTTTTGGGTCATTTTTTACAGGCTATCTCATGCAAGTTTGGCAGTTTATTGAAATCCTCCAGCACAACTTAGCAGCAGCACTGACTTTCTTTGGGGTGCTGGGGCTGTGTATCGGCAGTTTTGTAAATGTGCTCATTTATCGCACCCCAAAGATTATGATGCTGCAGTGGCGTGTGGGCTCAGTTCAGCTTCTCCAATCTCAGTCAGACATTGCCCCCCATTTAGTAGAGCCTGTGGCACAAATTGTGGCAAAAGACACCCCACTGTCGCTAGCGGCCCCTACCTCCCATTGTCCCTACTGTCAGCAGCCACTGCGTTGGTATCATAATATCCCTTTATTAAGCTGGATAGCTCTCGGTGGCAAATGCTGTGGCTGTGGTCAAAAAATTCACTGGCGCTATCCTTTGGTTGAACTAAGCACGGCGCTGTTGTCCATGTTGGTCATCTATCGTCTCGGGGTAACCGCACAGGGGCTATTTGCTTTGATTTTTGTCTGGACTCTAATTGCCCTAACTGGTATTGACCTTGTCAGTCAGTATTTGCCCGACAAGCTGACTTTTCCCTTAATGGCTTTGGGTCTGGCAGTCAATAGCTACTCACTATTTATCACCCCCTCTGAGGCTATATGGGGCTTACTCCTAGGCTATTTCAGCTTATGGATTGTGGTCAAAATATTTTATATTTTTACCAAAAAACAAGGGATGGGCGAAGGGGATTTTAAGTTGCTGGCAGCGCTAGGAGCTTGGTTAGGCCCTCTGCTACTACCGTTTATCATCTTGCTATCTTCGCTTCTCGGTTCTATTATTGGTATCATCTTAATGCGTAAGCGAGCCGAAAGCCGTCCTTTTGCCTTTGGTCCTTATCTAGCCATTGCAGGTATCGTGGCGCTACTATATGGACACTCGCTTATACAGTGGTATCTTCATTAGCCGAGCCTAGTAGCTGACTGTTCTCCCATTCAATTTGGTTGCCTCTGCATTGATTACTAGTGTGTTGAGATTAAACACAGCAATTAATACAAAACAATTTTCAGAACATGCTAATTTTATCGGTTATATTTTTTATAACCTAACTTTAAGCTATAACCTAACTTTGAGCTATAACCTGATTTTGAGCGCGAAACCAAATAGGGGTGTAGGAATTTCGGCTAGCTACTCTCACCTTCCCCGTTTAATTCTCAAAAGCACGTGTTTTAAGGTATTGATATGACATACGACAACCACAGCCATTCACTGTCACACCCTGATAATAAACAAGATGAGCACGAGATTGACCCGCCACAAAAGTTCCAAACTTTTTATGTAGATACCCCAATCATCGGCTTGACTGGGGGTATAGGGAGTGGCAAAACTGCTGTATCAAATTGGTTCGCAGCAAAAGGGATAGATGTGGTGGATGCAGATGTGGTGGGTCATCAAATCATGAAAAAAGGCAGTCCCACACTCCAAAAGCTGGTCGAAGCCTTTGGAGACTGGGTACTGGATGAAAATGGAGAAATGAATCGCCGCGCTGTTCGTGATTATGTTTTTAAAAATAACAAAGCCTTATTGACCTTAGAGTCGATTACCCATCCAGCTATCCGTCAAGAAATTAAAAAACAGCTCAGTCAAGTAAAATCTGCCTATGCTATTTTATCCGCGCCTTTATTGTTTGAGAGCTATGAAGCTGGGCTGGTGTCATTGTGTGACAGAGTATTGGTGGTAGATGCCAGTGAGGAGACACAGCTGAAACGTGCCAGCAGCCGAGATACCCAAACCATTGAAAAAATTAAAGCGATTATGGCCAATCAATTATCCCGCCAAGCTAGAGTTGAGCAAGCCGATGATGTGGTCTGTAATAATGGTGATCTAGAGCAGTTGCATGCACAGCTTGAGCCATTGCACGAAAGCTATTTGGCCTTTAGAAAAATGCCCCGCTACTAATGGCGCTAATAACAACAAATAATCAAGATAATAAAAAAGAGCGATCATCAATCGCTCTTTTTTTGAACCTTTAAAGCAGGTCATCTGCAACTGCTTATTTTATCTTTATCTTATTTTAGGCTTGGTGACGCTGACGGCTCACCTCATACAGCACCATGCCTGTGGCCACGCTCACATTCAGGCTCTGTAATGAGCCATGTTTATTGCCGGGCATAGGAATATAAACCAGCTCATCACAGCGCTCTGTGGTCAGACGGCGCATACCCTCACCCTCTGAACCCATAATAATCGCTACTTTGCCTTTTAGATCCACATCAGGTAAGGCTTTGGCGGTTTCATCTAGTGCCGTACCATAAACAAACACCCCAGCTTGCTTTAAGTTTTCAATACAGCGGGCCAAGTTCGTGACCGCAATCACTGGCATAATCTCCATCGCCCCCACTGAAACCTTAGCCACTGTGGGCGTAAGGCTAGCTGAATGATGCTTAGGACAGATAACCGCATCCACCCCCATAGCCGCCGCTGTACGCAAACAAGCACCTAAGTTATGCGCATCGGTAATCTGATCCAGTACCAAAAATAAAGCATTGTCTGATTTTGCAATAGTTGCAATCTCGCCTTCATCGGCCATCGCTAGCGGACGGGCATTAAGCACCACGCCCTGATGTTGAGGGCTGCCACATAGAGCGGTTAGCTTGTCTCGGCTGGCTTGTTGGATACTGACGCCCATTTGCTCCGCAAGTTGCAAAATCTCTTCAAAAGTAGAATCAGCTTCTTCTTCTGAGTTGTGTTGACTCCCCTCTTTAGCACTGCGGCCTTGTTGCACAAATAGCGCCATGGCATCGGTAGGACGATGAGTCAACAAAGCATGGATAGCATGAATTCCATAAAAATGAACTGGCTTTGCCATAAAATAACCTTTTAGCTGTTTTTATATCAGTGAAGTTTTTATATAACTGAAATATTGGTATAAGTGACATTATAGATAAATGAGATGACTAGAGCTGCGTTTAGTTTACTACGCCTAAGTTTACTTTGCAGTGACTATGAGGAAGATACCCTTGAAGTAGGTTGGTGGCTGCAGATAGCCATAAGACACAAAAGCACCCAAAGTATACACTGTGGATGCTATAAATATCACAAGAAAATTCAACCAAAATCTGAACCGACTCACCCAGTTACGCTTTATATCTTTAGCAGTTACCCAGTCAGTTTAACCGCTCTGCTCTATCTTTTGCTTTTGCTTAACCTTCAGGATGACA
>JAHHUJ010000022.1 GCA_020024075.1 Psychrobacter sp. | reverse complement strand
CAATTTTTGTTATAAGCCATTGGCTTTTATTAAGCCAGTAATGATAAAAACTTTGTAGTGAGGTTCTACCCCTACAAAGCAAAACTTACCCTAAATTATGCACTTACAGCACCCTTAACCAAGGGTGTTGGGGTGTTCTTTTATTTAATCGTTCATCTAAATATGTGTATGAGGAAGATGATATGCAACGTTACCCTATGACTCCGCAAGGACATGCTGCGTTAGAGGCAGAGCTTAAGCAACTTAAGACTGTAGAGCGTCCCCGTATTACTGCGGCCATTGCTGAAGCTCGTGAACATGGCGACCTAAAAGAAAATGCTGAATACCATGCAGCTCGCGAACAGCAAGGCTTTTGTGAAGCCCGCATTCGTGATATCGAAGCCAAACTATCAGGTGCTCAGGTGATTGATCCTGCGACATTACCTCGTGAAGGCCGTGTGGTTTTCGGAGTGACCGTTGTGATTGAAAACTTAGATACTGAAGAAGAAAAGCGCTATCAAATCGTTGGTGATGATGAAGCCGACTTTAAGAATAATAAAATCTCAGTCAACTCTCCCATTGCCCGTGGTCTAATTGGTAAATCAGAGGGTGATGAAGCCCGTATCGAAACCCCAAGTGGTCTGGTTGAATTTGAAATCATCGAAGTAATTTATGAATAATTAGTAACGCTTTACAATTATTTATATGCCATTCCTAATCCGCTAGAGTTCAGTGTTTACAAGCACTGTAAGCAATTATTAACAAATACTTGCCCAAAATTGAACTCTAGCGTCACTTGCAAAGTCACATTGGTTAATGTTAAGTTACAAAAGAACTACATTTACAAATCAAATTGTGACACTTCATGTGTATCTTTAGCAATTACGGTTTTATAGTCTCTGTTAATAATTTATGCAGAGACTTATTACCCCCATTACTTTGTTAATTAAGTTTTTAATTACGTATATTTAAATAGTAAAGGCATAATCTTTTGAGTATTGATTAATTATACCCATATCCATCAGATTTATGCTTACGAGGCAATTATGAAGAAATTCTCATCAGCTTTATGTGCATTAGCCTGCATGGTAGGAGCTAGCAACTTAGCTCAAGCTACCGAACCAAAGCAAGCTCTTAGCGTCAAAAGCCCAAGCGATATCGACAGTGTCCTCAACGAGTTAGCACGTAAACAAAACCAACCAACCTCGTTACTTCAAACTTCTTTTGAGCCATCAACGCTTGCTACAAATAGCTCATTAATTAGTAACCGAGGCACCAGCAAAGCCAGTCAAGGTGATGAAGATGTGTTATCTCATTTAACTTTAGTGGCTTCAAATGCTGTAAACAAATTCAAACAAAGTGGTCGTGCCTCTTGGTACGGTGGTAAGTTTCATGGCAGAAAAACTGCCAGCGGTGAACGCTTTGACATGAACTCATTAACCGCAGCGCACCCTTCTCTTCCATTTAATACCTACCTAAGAGTGACCAACAAAGGTAACGGTAAGAGCGTAGTGGTAAAAGTGAATGATCGTGGTCCTTTCCATGGCAACCGTGTGTTAGATTTATCTTATGCTGCTGCCAAACAAATTGGTCTGGTTAGCCGTGGTATTGCTAACGTTACTATTGAAAGAGTAGGTTCACCTTAATTGGTAACAGAGCAACACCCGTTGCTCCTACTGCGTTAAACCTTTATAATTTTTAACTCTGCCTACTCAAGTAATGAGTAGGCATTAAAAAAGATCTGCATTGCAGGTCTTTTTTTTGTTTTTACTGCTTTACCTTGCAGCTTTTATCCCCTTAACTTGTGATTGGCCTTTAAGTTAGTTATGATATTTCATCAACCATAATTCATGTTATTCACAGGGGCGCCGTATGGCTGAGATGCACCCTTTGAACCTGATCCAGATTATACTGGCGTAGGGAGTGTATAGCAGTTGCGGTAGTCTGAGCCCTGTCTTGTCAGCCCTCTACTGTTTTGCTGTGTGTTTCTAACGCCCTCTTTATCCATATGGAGGGAATATGCAATCCGAAGTTATCCATCACTGTTTTACCACCTTCAAAGATACCTCTGCTTTAGTGCATAACATCACCAACGATGTGGCCAATAATACCGTTGCCAACGTATTGCTTGCTGCCGGTGCCTCTCCTGCAATGGTGCATGATATTAATGAAGCACCTGAGTTTGTTACCCTAGCCCAAGCTCTTGCTATAAATATTGGTACTTTGACCCAGACCAGCTTGCAAAGCATGCTGGCCACTGTAGAAGTGGCTCACTCTCAAAGTATTCCTTGGATACTTGATCCTGTCGCCGTAGGGGCAACCTGCTTTAGACAGCAAGCCTGTACTAAGCTTTTAAAGTTTAAACCCGATGTTATTCGGGGCAATGCGTCCGAAATATTAGCATTGGCAGGGATGAGCAGTCGCACCAAAGGTACAGATAGTGGTGATAGCGTAGATAAAGCCAAAGAAGCTGCGCAGCAACTGACCCAATATGCAAAAGTGGTGGTGGTCACTGGGGCTATAGACTGGGCCACTGATGGCAGCCAAAGCTATTCGGTTGACCATGGTCACCCAATGATGACCCAAGTCACTGCCATGGGCTGTGCCTTAACAGCGTTAATAGGAGGCTTTATCGGGGCCAACACCTTAGCAGCAAAAAACTCTAATAGCGACATATTACTAAACGCTGCTACCACTGCCCTATGCTACTACGGTCAAGCTGGAGAATTGGCTGCACAGCAATCCCAAGGCCCTGGCAGCTTTTATGTTAATTTTTTAGATGCTTTATATAACCTTGAAGCTCATACCCTAATCAATAACTTACGAGTAACCTCATCATGACTAGAGCCGCTAATACTTCCACTACCCCCAACCCCCAACACGAAGCCTCCTCAGCATCCTCTAATGACTTGATGGATAAAAGCGGCTCAGCCCTAAAGTTATATCTGGTGACAGATAGTGTAATGTGCCAACAGCTGGGATTGATTGAAACGGTCTGTGCAGCCATTGAAGGCGGCGTAAGCTTCGTCCAACTTCGAGACAAACAAGCAGATGATAAGCATCTTTATCAGCTAGCGTGTGAACTCAAAGAAGCCGTTGCGGGCCGAGTTCCTTTAGTAATCAACGACAGAGTTCATATTGCCAAAAAAGCAAATCTTGACGGTGCTCACATAGGTCAAGGTGATATTAGTGTCACTGAAGCTCGCCAAATACTGGGCCCTGACGCTTGGCTAGGCTTATCCATAAACACCCTATCTCAGTTGCAACAGGCTCATCAGCATCACCTAGATCAGCTGGATTACTTTGGTCTAGGCCCAGTATTTGCTACTAATACCAAGCCCAATCATGCCCGCCCTCTTGGTATTTCAGGTCTGGATAACTTGGCACAAGCCAGCTTATTGCCTAGTGTTGCTATCGGCGGTATTCACCTAGACAATGCTTGTCAAGTTTATCAAACTCACTGTGATGGCATTGCGGTGGTATCGGCTATTTGCGGCGCCAATGACCCTAAACTTGCCGCTCAAAACTTATTACAACAGCACTTTTTAGCTCAATAGCTTATAGCCTAGATAAGAACTTGGCTCAAAAAATAATATAGCTTATAGAACCATAATGACGGAGAGTGAAACATGATTACCAATACACTGACAATCGCTGGCACAGACTGCACGGGTGGTGCTGGGATTCAGGCAGATATCAAAGCCATTAGTGCCAACGGTAGCTATGCCATGAGTGTTATTACCGCCGTTGTGGCCCAGAATACTCAAGGGGTACAAAGAATCCAAATGATGCCGCTTGAGATGATTCGAGCCCAAATTGACTCAGTCTTCTTAGATGTGCAGGTAGATGCTGTCAAAATTGGCATGCTAGGTAATGTAGAAGTGATTGAGTGCGTTGCTGAAGCTTTGGCCAAGTACCAACCTAGCAAGGTCGTATTAGACCCCGTTATGGTAGCCAAAAGTGGCGATAGGTTATTAGATGCTGATTCAGTAGCGGCTTTAAGAGACGTCCTGCTCCCTCAAGTAGGGCTTATCACCCCCAATCTTCCTGAAGCTGCTGACTTACTAGGGGTCGCCGAAGCCACCAATCGTGAACAAATGATTGAACAAGCTCAGCTTCTACAAGTGCCTACCTTTTTAAAGGGAGGTCATCTATCTGGCAGTGAGCAATCTCCAGATTTATTGTGTATTGAGGGTGAGTTAAGCTGGTTTGAAGAAGAGCGTATCAACACTAAGAATAGCCACGGCACTGGCTGTACGTTATCTGCAGCTATTGCGACCTTTTGGGGTCAAGGTGACAGCTTACAAAGCGCTTGTGACAAAGCCAAGCAATACCTAACAGGCGCTTTAAGTAAAGCCGACACATTAAATGTGGGTCAAGGGCATGGCCCGGTACACCACTTTTATAACTACTACTAATACAAACACCACTAACTCGAACACTACTAAATTTCAAATGCTCGATCGATGGCATCATCCAAACGGTCGGCAGTGATGACATTGATTCCCTGAAACTGCCCCATAAGATTTTTTGGGGCATTGGCTTTAGGCACGATAGCATGGGTAAAGCCATGTTTCATTGCCTCCTTTAGGCGCTCTTGACCATTCGGCACCGGACGAATCTCCCCTGATAGTCCCACTTCACCAAACACTGCCAAAGACGAAGGCAGTGGCTTTTCTTTAATACTCGAAGCACAGGCCAACAACACCGCTAAGTCTGAGCCTGTCTCCATCACCTTAACCCCGCCCACCACGTTGACATAGACATCCTGACCACTGGTATGAATCCCTCCATGTCGATGCATAACGGCAAGAAGCATGGCCAAGCGTTGTGGGTCTAGACCCAATGCCATACGTCTTGGATGACCGGTGGAATCATCTACCAGTGCCTGCACCTCTACCAATAACGGCCTAGTACCCTCACGGCTGACCATTACCACGGAGCCTGAAATGGGCTTATCATAGCGACTTAAAAAAATAGCCGAAGGGTTTGCCACTTCTTTTAGTCCAGTATCCGTCATACCAAAAATACCCAGCTCATTGACCGCACCAAAGCGGTTTTTTACGGCCCGTATCATACGAAAACGCGAATCGGATTGCCCCTCAAAGTACAATACAGTATCCACCATATGCTCTAATACTCTAGGGCCAGCCAGCGTACCCTCCTTGGTGACATGACCCACCAAGAATAAAGCCGTGCCTGTCTGCTTAGCATAGCGGGTTAACATGGCCGCAGACTCACGTATTTGACTCACCCCACCGGGCGCTGAGTTAATAGCATCAGTATAAATGGTTTGGATAGAGTCAATGATGGCCACAGCAGGCTGCTCTTGGGTCAACGCGGCACAGATAGTCTCAACATTGGTCTCAGTCATCACTTTTAAATAATCGCTTGAAAGCCCTAAGCGCTGAGCACGCATGGCGACTTGCGATAAAGACTCCTCACCAGTTACATACAAAGCACTGCCTGCCAAGGACTCAGGGTTTGCCATATTGGCCGCAGTTTGTAATAAGATTGTCGATTTACCAATACCGGGATCACCCCCAATTAGCACTACTGAACCAGCAACCAATCCGCCGCCTAGAACACGGTCAAACTCACTAATACCGGTAGGTAGTCTGGTATCAAAAGTGACATTAATAGACCCAAGTGTGACCACCCCACTTTGTGATCCTGAGTAATTCATTCTGTCATTTTTTGGGATAGCGCCTAGACTTGGACCAGAAGATACTGCCGGCTTGCTGGATTTTTTGTGATGAGGCAGAGACACATTGGGTGCTTCTACCAAAGTATTCCATTCCCCGCAATCAGAGCACTGTCCAGACCACTTACCAAAGTGTGCCCCACAATTTTGACAAACAAAGCTGGTTTTTGATTTGGACATAATAGCGATCCTTTATAAATGACAGGATAAAAATGGCCGGCCTATTTCAGCCAGCCATTTTTTATAATTAGGTAAACAAGGAGGGTTATCTATAACGAAGCTAAGGGCATTAAATTGCTAAATGCATAAATAAACAGCTAACTCCTTAAGCCATTAAGCCGATTACTAGCTGCTACACTTGGAAATCTTTACCCAGATACACCTCTTTAACCAAGGCATTATTTAATACTTCGTCTGAGCTACCATGCGCGATAATAGACCCTTCACTAACGATATAGGCATGCTCACAAATGGCTAGAGTCTCACGCACGTTATGGTCGGTAATCAAAACCCCAATACCTCTATGCTTTAGCGCGATAATCACCTCTTTAATATCGCTCACAGAAATCGGGTCAACCCCAGCAAACGGCTCATCTAATAAAATAAACTTTGGATTGGCTGCTAATGCACGAGCAATTTCACAGCGACGGCGCTCACCACCAGAGACACTCATTCCTAATGAATGGCGCACGTGACCCAGACTAAAGTCAGAGATTAGCTTTTCTAACTCTTGCTTTTGTGCCGCTTTATCCAGATCTTTTCGAGTCTCTAAAATAGCCAGTATATTATCTTCTACCGTCAGCTTACGGAAGATTGAGGCCTCTTGGGGCAAATAACCAATCCCCGCCCTAGCCCGCTCGTGCATGGCATACTTAGACAAATCCTTGTTGCCAAGTTTCACCAAGCCCTTGTCCATATTAACTAAGCCGACCACCATATAGAAGCTGGTGGTTTTACCAGCGCCGTTCGGCCCAAGTAAACCAACGACTTGTCCAGGCTCAACACTAAAAGAGACATCTTTCACGACCCAGCGCTTACCATAACGCTTACCTAAGTTTCGCATACTTAAAGCGGTATCAGAAGCTTCAGGAATCAAGCTTTGGGTAGCAGCTGACTCAGGTAAGGCTTCTGAAGTGATAGCTGTGCTCTGCTCTGAATCCTGCTCTGAACTAACATGGGTTGGCTGTGAATTACTCATGGGCTATCTAATTCCTGTACGACTGTTTGACTGACTCGGTGGGAAAATTAACTCGACACGCTGACTGCCTCCTGATGTCGCCTCCACATCACCCACTTTTAGGCTATAGCGAATCACGTTACCAGCAAAGCTGGCCCCATTTTGGGTTAATTTAGCATTGCCTGTCAAAGTCACAATACCATTTTGGGCATTGTAATCAATCTTGTTGGCTTGACCTTTGGCCAGTCCCTTCTCTTTAGTGACCACTTGCTGCATAGTGGCTGGACGACCTGTGGCAATAGCGGATCGAATACTACGACCATCTGATAAATTCACGGTAATATTATCTGCAGCCAGCTTTAATGTACCTTGAGTGATGGTGACATTTCCTGAATAAGAGGTCACCCCTGTCCGCTCACTGTAGGTGGCTCTATCGGCCAATAAGCGTATAGGCTGCTGGGCATCTGACGGCAATGCATTGGCCTGCATAGAGGCCATTGAGGCTATTACTGCAGTAGCACATAAGGCAACTCTGGGTAAATTTAACATAGGTGAGCCCATATCTTTGAGGGTATTTGAATATTGGTACTGGTTTGAGTTGATTAGCGCTTGCGTATTAGAGCGTTTATTCACAGTTTAGTTCCTACAAATTTGGTTTAACAAATTAGCATTTTGTTAATTAACCGATTATTTAACAGATCTGATTTAATAAGTTTTATTTAGAATAAAGGGACATCTCTACGTGCCGGGGGCATAAAGGTCACTGCAACATTGGAGAATTCATAATCGCCATTATTGACATCTGCCACAAAGCTTGAGGACTCAAAGCTATTATTGGCTTGGGTCACTTTAATAGGCTTTTCACTAAAGACTTTCTTTTGCTCCAAGTCACCAATCAGCTCAGACGCAACCAGCTTCATAGGCGGTTTCGCTGCCTGTGTATTGGCATCTGACTGACTAGAAAACAACACATTATTGGTCATCACCACTTTAGATTGCTCATGATACATGACCGCTTCATCAGCATTAATCACCACATTTTGACTGCTACTAGGGCGCCAGTTGAGTTTCATAGCCACTAATTTATCAAAGTTCTGGTCTGAATAGTGGGTTAAGTTATCAGCAGTGAGCGAATACTCCGCCACCCCTTCATCATTGGTTTGGACCGCTAAGATATCAGTAGCTTCATATTCAATATTGGTGGTAGACATATCCAAAATGGTGTCTAGATCGCCTTGGCTCTTGTAAAACCAAGCCGCAAACATGGCTATCAATAGTGAAATCACGAACAGAAACCGGGTATTCATTACACCTCTTTATAACCACCAATTATGGCCAATTAAGCTGATAATTTATTAGATGGAGATTGTCAAAACGCTAATCAAGGATATATTGGCTAACATACTCTTGATACTTACCATGACCTTTTAGGATTAAGTCACATACCTCTCTTACTGCGCCTTCACCGCCCACATTAGTAGTAACCATCATAACTCGGCTTACCACCTCTGGATGAGCATTGGGTACAGTGGCCGAAAATCCTACTGACTGTAAGGCCTTAATATCAGGTAAATCATCGCCCATATAAGCACATTGCTCAAGCTCAATAGGCAAATCAAGAAGCAGCTGCTTTAGTGCATCAAGCTTATCATCACGTCCTTGAATGACATAATCAATGCCCATTTCTTTGGCACGCTGATTGACCATAGCACTACATCTACCGGTAATAATAGCAGTTTTTACCCCTGCTAATTTAACAGATTTTACCCCCATGCCATCTTTTACATTAAAGCACTTAGTCTCTACACCATTCGCATCATAGATAATATGGCCATTAGATAAGATACCATCCACATCTAATACCAGTAATTTAACTTTTGATGCTGCTTGAATTAAATCCTGCATAACTGCCTTCTATTGATTAAAAAAACACTGAGTAAATTACAACAATTAAGTATCGGTGAGTGACGCTATTAACACAAACCGCTATTAACTCACACCGGCCTGTAATAAGTCATGAATACTAATGACACCCTCTAACTGCTGCTCATCATCGACAATCAATAACTGACTAATGGCTTTTTCATTCATTAGACTAAGCGCATCAGAGGCTCTCATATTCTTTGAGACCTGTTTTGGATTTGGGGTCATAATCTGAGACATGGGCGTTTCTAGATCAATATTTTTCTCTAAGTATCTGCGTAGATCACCGTCGGTAAAGATGCCGACAACTTTATTATTATCATCTACTACCACAGCCATGCCCAAACGACCACTGGTCATCACAAACAGCGCATTGTGCAAAGTGGTGTCGGTATTCACCAAAGGTAGCTGTAAGTCTTTTTCTGCTTGATGCATCAAGTCACTTACCCGCATTAATAACTTGCGACCTAAAGCACCAGCAGGATGCGATAGAGCAAAATCTTCTGAGGTAAAATGACGGGCATGAACCAAAGCAACGGCAATGGCATCGCCAAGCGCTAAAGTCGCCGTGGTACTTGAGGTAGGAGCCAAACCTAAAGGACAAGCTTCTTCAGAGGTACCTAAAGTTAAAGCCACATCTGCCGACTTAGGTAACATACCTCGTTTGTCACGACTGATACTAATCAAGGGAATAGACAACTGTTTAACCACAGGTAATAAAGTCTTAATCTCATCAGACTCCCCTGAGTTAGAGATAGCCAGCAGCACATCTCCAGGCACAAGCATACCTAAGTCGCCATGCCCAGCTTCACCAGGATGCATAAAGAAGGCAGGCGACCCTGTTGAAGCAAAAGTGGCGGCAATTTTTCGACCAATATGACCCGACTTGCCCATACCTGTTACCACTACTCGCCCTTCGCAATTACGGATAAGCTCACAAGCTTGGACGAATCTATCATCTAACTGCTCTATCAATAGCTCAAGAGCATTTTGTTCAGTACGAATCGCATCGACGGCGTAGGTAATATACTGTTCGGAAGTAGGTGGCTCAATCTGTGTTTTCATAGTGTTTGAATACTTTTCGTTATTTTTGTGATTAATACGATGACAGTTTTGGTTAGTACAGTTTTGGTTAGTACAGTTTTTATTACTGAAAGTTTAGTCAGGACTCTGTTATTGATACAACCTGTATTTATACAATAACCTGTATTTATAGAATTTAGCAAAAATTATATTAAAGACAATTATATTAGGGACTAAGTTTATCATATTACCTCTGTTACAAGCAGTCTAGGATGTAAGTTCCCTGTATTAATATCTATATTTTAGTAATAAAAAGACCTGCATATAGCAGGTCTTTTATCTCTCTTAGCCTAATATAACTCTTAGCCTAATATAACTTGTAGCCTAATATAACATTACAGGCTGTGTATAATTTATCACCAAGCGGTTACTCATCATCGCCATAGTTTTTGGTTAAATCCTCATCATCATCTTGATGCGAAGAGGCAGCAAAGCCACGCTTTTCAAAACCGCGTGCACCGAAGCCATGCTGCGGACGATTGGCCCCAAAAGTTCTGTCAGCATCAAAGCCACGATCACCCTCAAAGCCGCGCTCAACACCGAAGCCACGCTCTTGAGCGAATCCACTTCTTTCTTGATTAAAACCGCGATCAGCAAACCCACCACGATTAAAACCACTGCTGCGTTTATTGGCAAAACCACCAGGCTCAAAGCCAGGAGTACTGCGCTCAAAGCCTGCAGTAGAAGCAGGGTTGGCCCCAAAGCCGCCTTGGTATCCAGCTGGCTGCTGGGCAATACCGCCCGTCGTAGCTCCACTACTGCGTGGATTACGAGCTGGAACGACCGTTGAGATAGCATGCTTATATACCATCTGGCTAACTGTGTTTTTTAACAAAACCACATATTGATCAAATGATTCGATTTGCCCTTGCAGTTTTATGCCATTGACTAAAAAAATAGATACTGGGATGCGGTCTTTACGTAATGAATTTAAAAACGGATCTTGTAATGTTTGTCCTTTTGACATCGGGTGCGTCTCCTAAATTTTTAATTTATTATATGTGGATGACAGATTAGTTATTAGATTAATACGGTCAATCTAAAATAGCTATGTATCTTCGTTATAAACTAGCTCTATTCTCAAATATCTTTGTTTATATTTATATTACCTTTACCATATCATTTTTTTGACGGTCCGTACTAGCAAATTAGCCTAGAGTAAGTGTTATATAGTGTAAGTAAATTTTTTTGTATCTTATTATTGGCTTAAAACATCTTATTACCAGCTTTAGATTTCTTTTTACAAGCCTTAGAAGCATTACAGTCTAGAGTTTAGATACTCTTTAGCTTCAGTAATAGTCGCAAAAGCATAAACCACTTTGTTGCCACGGTCACGTTGAGCAGATGTATGGGAGGTATCTGTCTGAGGGAACTGGCGGTTAGCGGTCATATGGCTATGCTGTTGATGACTATTCGCTAGTTCAACATTTGAGGGATCAAAACTGGCCACTAAGTTTCTAAGCCAAGTATACTGCCGTTTTGCAAGCTGTCTTGTGGCATATAATGCCTTATTTTTCATATCTTGACAAGCAGCGGCCTCATCAATGCTATCGACAGCTAAGCCTTTGTCTTCAACAGCTTCACCGTTATTTACCAATAGCTTTGCCGCTGGATGTCCCGTTAACAATAAGTAATCTATTACCTGCCGATAACCGACACAGCGCATCGAAGGCATATCTGCTGATAACTCATACTGCTGTAACAGCTCAATTACTTCGTCAAAGAAGCCTTGCTGCCACATAAGTTGTAGTCTCAGCTCAATACGCTCATGCAGCCAAGCCCGATCAGGCATCACTGCCAGTCCCAGCCAGTACTGCTCTGGGTTATTGGACAAGGCCTGCTTAGGCAGTTTCTGCCACTCACTTAACGGCTTACCGGTCTGCTTATAAACCTCAACTGCACGGGTAATCCTTTGGGTATCGCCTAATGGCAAGCGCTCAGCAATAACTGGGTCTACCTGTTGTAAATACTGATGTAGTACTTCAATACCTTGCTGCTTTCGCCACTGTTCTACCTCTTCTCGCACTTGTGTATCGGTGTCTGGGACTGCCGATAACCCATCAAATAAAGCCATGTAGTACATCATGGTGCCGCCCACAAGTAACGGGATTTTATTACGACCCTGAATCTCTTTGATCAAACGCTCTACATCATTGACAAAATTGGCCACACTATAAGTGTCGGTAGGATCAATAATATCAACCAAATAGTGTGGATATTGTGACAACTCTTCTGCAGTCGGCTTAGCGGTACCAATATTCATATCTTTATAAATCAGAGCAGAGTCTACAGAGATAATCTCAAATCTCCCCGTCTCATAGAGCTCGTATGCCAAAGAGGTTTTGCCACTGGCGGTAGGCGCCATCAAACATACCACACTATTCTTTGGTAAAGGTGTCCCTGATAAAGAGGTTTTTGCTAAAGGCGTCTGATCTAATGCTAATTTTGTCGAGTGGTCAACTACACTCATAATAACGCTCTCTTTGAGTAATGTACGAATATATTGTTAATAATTTATGTGGCTTTATAGCGGTTTTGTTTACAGTCTTTCAATCATCAGTGCCGCCAGCTCTGAAAATGATAATTGAGTTATCGCTTTTGCTAACAGCTGCTGATAATCTGCCATTGACAACGGCCCTACTCTACTGAGTATCCAATTTAACTCAGATAAAGACTGTAGACCACTTGACTCTGCCACTAAGCTAACTAAGTCAGGAGGCAATTCTATGCTGATACTTTGTAATCCTGACTTTAATCCCTGCTCTGTCAACAAATAAATACTATGATTGGATTGGATTAATAGCAGAGAGTGGGTATCAGGTAGAGTCAACGAATCTTTGTTCTGTAACTCATTTACCTGTAATTTATTTAAGAGTGCTTGCGACATTTGACGCTTATCTAATATAGCCAACGCCAGCAACTGATTTGAGGCTATTTCAGCGGTTTCCATTCTAGCCGTGGTGTTAGCCACCGTATTCTGAGCAAGGGCAGTTTGTGAACCCTCATTAGATGCTGTAACAAAACTGGTCATATTATCAGTTTTGTAGTGTAAGTCGTGAGATGCCTCACTCAGCTTATAATCACCCCTAGGCTGCTGAACCTCAGTCAAATTATTAAGTAAATTATTAGTCAAATGTAAATTATTAGGCAAATGATTGGCGAAATCATCAGTACCATTAGCGACAAACTGGCCCGGCACAACCGAATCAGTAACAACTACTTTTAATGACGAGTCATCCATCTCATAATCGGCTACCTGAGCTGGCTGACGATGTTGCCAAAGCTGAAGTGCATCACGAACACCCACTTCAAGATGAGCCATCACATTGGCTAAGTTTTGAATCTTGATACACTGCTTCGAGGGATGAACGTTTAGGTTTAGCCACGCTTTAGGTAGATTAAAAAACAGCACATAACCTAGATTATTAATACCTGATAAGTTGGCCGCACTGTCGCGAATACTTTGCGAAATCCGCCTATCTTTGACCAATCTACCATTAATATAAATCAGTTTGTAACTTGAGCTTGATACTGCTCTTGAGCTAGGAATCAAAAAACCTGTGATGACCAAATGCTCTTCAGCCCCTTCCTGCCAGTCACTCTGTGGTCGCAGGCCCTCTAAGCTAATATTTATTGGCTGCAAGTTACTGTCACTAAACAGCTCAGCCTGATCATGGCTGGTCGGTAGCAATGCCATTAATCTTGCCAGCACCGACTGCATCACTGTTGACTTCATCGCCTCATGAGTACTGATACTATAAGTAGCCCCTTTATCACTGCTAGCGATAGACTCGAAGTTAAATCTACGCTTATCATTGTGCCATAAGGTAAAGCTGACATCACTGGCGACTAAGGCCAGCTGCTTTACCACCATTTCAATATGGGCATATTCAGTTGAAATAGACTTTAGATTACCCCGCCGAGCAGGCACATTAAAATATAAATCTTTGACCGTTACTGTGGTTCCTTTAGAGCGTACTACCGGTATCAGCTGCGGCGTGTCCTCCAAAATCCCAGCCACATTTAACTCACGCCCTATACCACTGTCATCACTACAACTGGTCAATGTCAGCCTAGATACTGCTGCCGTCGCGGCCAATGCTTCACCACGAAAGCCTAACGTCGCAATTCCCTGCAAGTGAGCCACATCAGCAATTTTACTGGTAGCAAATCGGGTTACCGCCATAATCATGTCATCAGGGTGAATACCGCAGCCATCATCTGCCACCTCAATAATGCCCATACCGCCTTGAGTAATCCGAATATCAATGTGCTTAGCCCCAGCATCAATGGCATTTTCAATAAGCTCTTTTACCACAGAAGCTGGACGCGTCACTACCTCACCCGCAGCAAGCTGGTTGACCAGCAGCGGAGGTAGCTTTTTGATACGGTTACTGACACCAGTCGCAGCGGCGGCTTGCTCCTGCGATAATGATGTTGAATTACTACTGAAAGTCATAATAGGCTGTCAATGAAGTTAAAATAAAATTAAGGATAAATAGATGGGGATGATTATGAGCATCGATATAAAATAATCCGATTAGACCCCTACCCAATTAGTAGAGAGCTTATCTTTAGTGTACTTGCCTGAGCGTACTTGCCTGTTACTTATCTAAAGCTTACTTGTATTTAATCGATATTAAAATCAAAAATCATCAAAGCTAACACCCTCTGCAAACTGTATATTTACCCGTCTGACTTGCTCACCGTCCTGCGTTGTCACCGTGATATCCACAGTCATTACAGGCTGTGGTAAGTAGCCCTCAGCTCGGCTGGCCCATTCAATAATAACCAAGGCCTTATCATCTTCTAGATATTCTTCAAAGCCAATAAATGACAATTCTTCAGGGTCTTGTAATCGGTACAAATCAGCGTGATAAACGCGTTGTATTAATGCATTGTTCGACTCAGCCAGCTCATATGGTTCAACCAAAGTATAGGTCGGGCTTTTTACTGAGCCTTGATGACCCAATGCTTTTAGCCAATAGCGGGTCAAAGTGGTCTTACCTGCGCCCAGATCACCAGAAAGCCAAACGCTACCAGTAAGATTGGCTTTAGCCAGTTGCTGCGCCAAAGCTTCGGTATCTGCCTCAGATTTTAAGATAATCTCTTTATGTTGGCTTGCCATTGTCTGCCTCGCATAGTTCATATAGCTAATATCAATTAAGTAGTTAACATCAATCAAGTTTTTAAGGCGATGCCTGTTTTAGTGCTAGCATTAATTTAATACTGGCCTTAATTTAATACTGACTGGCCTTAAGCTTTTACTTGAAGTGTTACCTCAGGGTTTACAAAAGGCTCGCCCGCTATCAGTTTTTGATACATTGTTGGGTCAGTCCACTCTTGCATTACCTGCTCACTAAATTCAAAGTCCTCTAACCTTAATAAGCCCATGTGCTCATTGCTAATGTCCTCTGCAAAGCACTGCGCATATCCAGTCGCTGTCTCATGAGCAATAACAGAATAAACACTGACTCCTGCCTCACCATTGACCATTTTAGTCTGATCAAGAATGCTTTGCGCCCAAAAGAAAATTACTCTTGAAAACTGCTCAGCCGAGGGAGATACAGGCAGACTAATCCAGCGTGCACTGAATTTTTTACACATTTCAATGTATTCAGGATCATCTTTGTTCCAAAAACAAATGGCATGATCAAAGCTATCGATAATGTCTTTAATAGACGACTTTAACAAACCAAAGTCGTAAACCATTTGACCATTATCTAATCTATCAGCTTGCAAAATAAGCTCAATCTGATAGCTATGTCCATGAATAGAGCGCTTACACCTATCTGAACTACAGTTACGCACAATATGCGCGTTTTCAAATTTAAATAGTTTACGGATTCGCATGATTTTTCTCACTAAAACTTTTTTTGAATTTAAAATATCTATCAATAGTCGATAGTTTAACACTTTAGCCAAAAAACAAAATGGATAACACCCTCAAGTGTTACCCATTATTTAAGCTAGTTTTATATAATTTTA
>JAHHUJ010000219.1 GCA_020024075.1 Psychrobacter sp. | reverse complement strand
AAGATGCTGTGCTTGAAGAGCCTCAATTAAAGGACCTTATTTCAAACCCAGATAATATGGACTACGAGGATGCCAATGAGATCTGGGAGATGGCGCTTAAACTTGAAGGCATAACCCGTAACGTGGGCAAACATGCCGGAGGTGTGTTAATTGCTCCTAACAAAATCACTGACTTTAGTGCTATTTATTGTGATGAAGAAGGCCACCGAGTAAGCCAGTTCGATAAGGATGATGTTGAATCTGTAGGCTTGGTTAAATTTGACTTCTTGGGTCTACGTAACTTAACCGTTATCAATGCCGCGGTTAAAAACATTAACGAGCGACGTGCTCGCGAGAACCAACCTCCTATTGAGCTTGAAGACTTACCCCTTGATGATAAAAACACCTATAAGCTTTTGCAGGATGCAAAAACCACTGCGGTATTCCAGCTAGAAAGCTCGGGTATGAAAAAATACCTCACTAAGCTTCAGCCGACCAACATCGAAGACGTTATCGCCATGTGTGCGTTATACCGCCCAGGCCCGCTAGATGCCGGAATGGTTGAGATGTACATTGACCGTAAGCATGGCCGTGAAGAAGTAGTTTACGACCACCCTAATCTTGAGCCTATTTTAGAGAATACTAATGGGGTTATTGTCTACCAAGAACAGGTGATGCAAATCTCGCAGGTTATGGCTGGTTATAGCCTAGGCGGTGCTGATATGCTACGCCGAGCTATGGGTAAGAAAAAACCAGAAGAGATGGCCAAACAGCGTGATATCTTCGTCACTGGGGCGACCAAACAAGGCATTGACCCTGTGGTATCCGGTGGTGTGTTTGATTTGATGGAAAAATTCGCCGGTTACGGATTTAACAAATCGCACTCGGCAGCTTACGGAGTTCTGGCTTACCAGACAGCTTATCTAAAATACTACTATCCAGCTGAGTTTATGGCTGCAGTATTAACCTCTGATATGAACCACACCGAGAACGTGGTGTTCTTTATCAATGACTGCCGTGAGAATTTTAATCTAACAGTTGACAACCCTTCTGTTAACCGTAGTGAATGGCACTTTGTCGCCGATAAGCCAACCAATATTATTTACGGTCTTGGCGCTATTAAAGGCGTTGGTGAAGGTGCGGTCGAGTCTATCGTACACGCAAGAAGTATGGGCGGCCCATTCACCGATCTCTATGACTTCTGCCGCCGTGTTGATATTAAGAAGGTTAATAAGCGCACTTTAGAGGCATTAATCAAGTCTGGCTGCTTCGATGACTTTGCCATTACCTTACGCCCTGATTTAGAAGATGATCAGCATCATCAAATTCGTGGTGCCTTAATGGCGCAGCTGCCCAGTGCGGTACAGGCGGCTGAGCAAGAGCGCCAAAATAACGAGATGGGCATGATGGACTTATTCAGTGAAGTGGACAACGCCACCACTGCCCCACCGTTACCCACTGCTCCTGAACTGATTTGGGGAGATAAACACCGCCTTAAAGCAGAAAAAGACACCCTAGGGCTGTATCTGACTGGGCACCCCATGGATCAGTACCGTAAAGAGGTGGCGGTCTACACCAGTAACGCACGCTTAGACAACTTATCTGATACTGGCTACAACGGCAGTACGCTATTTGCAGGTCTAATTATGGACGTTGCCAACTTCGGTAACCGCTGTGTAATTACCTTAGATGATGGGACAGCGCGACTCGAGGTAAGCTGTTATGCTGAGCGCTACAACCGAATTAAAGACAAGCTCAAGGTCGATGAAGTCATCGTCATAAAAGGTGGTATTAGAGACCGTGATGGCCGTCTGTTTGCACGTTTAGACAACGCTTATACTCTCCTTGAGTGTCGTCAACGCTGGGTGAAGAAGATTAGTATTAAGATTCACAGTGAAGATACGCTACTCTTAGAGTCCTTAAAACCTTTATTAAAACCTGCGCAGATCGATAGCATTCCGAGTATTTCAGCCCCTTCCTTTGAAGAAGAGAGCGATGAGAATGAAGCAATGGAAGCTTATTATAATAATGAGCAAGGTGGTATGGGCATCTCACCGGTACCCCTCAATCAAAATGATGGCTGCATTCCTATTGCCCTAAATGTCTATACCGACTTTGCCATTGCCAGCGTTAGTTTAAATGACGATTGGCGAGTTTACCCAACTGATGAGAACTTAATGCAGTTGGGTGTGGTAGTACCTGAGGATAATCTTTATTTTCATTATTCTTAGTTGCCCATCAGTAGATAATAAAGAACCTAATTTTATGTTGGACTAAATTAACACCACATAAATACACAACAAAAAAAGAAAGCCTGCAGATGAACTAAACCCCATAAGTTGAACACAATTTATGGGGTTTAGTTCAAGAGAGCAATAGGCTTCTTTTTTTATTAAACTTGAGCATTTAAGGACGTATTGACATTGCACTAGATATAAAAGATCTTCTTGATATATGCTTTATACTCCACCAGCACCTCTCATCGACTGCTCACTATCTTTAACTAACATACATTTGGCAGTTTCTTTAAGAACATCCCATTGTTCCGGATCAACTTCAATCCCCTCATCCCATGATAACTGATGGCGCTTTTGTATTTCTTCTGAGCTAAGATAATCTGCGTGATTTTTACCATAGCGTTCTAGTACAAAGTCATTATCCGCAAGCTCAATAATCATATCGTGAGACCCATCTATTACATCGATTTGCTCATCGAAAAAATATAGTTCAGGGTAGATATTACCTACATTCAATATAAACAAAGTATGCTTAGGATCTGTGCCATTATCCCATCTAGCCATACATACAATACCCTTTACAGCAAGCCTAACAAGCTCTCCATAAGACAACCAACGATTATGACAGTTTTTTAGCTCCAACTTAATATGATGGTGCTTGTCCTCTGCAAAATGCTCTAGAGCATAATCTAACACTGCAGGCAGATGATAAGCGATACTATTACCATGAAAATCAAACTTTAAAGTTAGAGACGACCTAGATTGTTTATCATCTGCATCTAATACTACCTTAGCAACAATCTGATCATTAATGATATCTATCTCGACCTCTTTTTCACTAAATAGATACTCATTAGCCTTATTGAATTGACGAATACCTTCAAGCCCAGCCATCTGTAACTCTGCTACCATATTGGCAATAAGATCTGACTCACCATATTCATTACGCGTACCAAAAAAAGCCTTTTGTACTAAGTTTATAATTTCGTTATACGAGACTATCATATTTCAACTCCTTGCTACATTATTTCCTCTTCTGTTGGTAACAAAGGAAACAACCACTCTCCCTCATGAACTTCTTCAAATAAAGGGGCACCTTGGAATAAAGTAATACGTACCCATCTATCTGAACGTGGATCAAACTTAGTCGCTCCAAACATAGATAATTTACAGCGTAGCAAATTCATGGGTAACACCTCTTTATGTAACACATTCATTTGAATGTCTCCCATCGGCTTATGACCCATATTCCAGACACGACGAATAATCCCACGATACTTTGGATGTTTTAGAATGAACTCAGATAATTTTTGCTCACTATCGGCCTGCTTTAATAC
>JAHHUJ010000218.1 GCA_020024075.1 Psychrobacter sp. | reverse complement strand
CTTTTACTGTTCTGGTTTATAGTTATCACGTAAGCTAACAATTTGGTTAAATACTGGCTTATCGGCAGTGTGATCTACTGCATCTGCCACAAAGTAACCTTCACGTTCAAACTGGAAGCGACTTCCCGCTTCGGCATTAGCCAATGACGGCTCTACTACCGCCTCTAATACTGTCAATGAGTTCGGGTTCAATGCATCATGAACGTCTGGCACTGCACTTGGGTTTTCTGCTGAGAACAAATGCTCATATAAATGCACAGTAGCTGGTACGCCTTGGGTTGCAGATACCCAGTGAATAACGCCTTTGACTTTACGATCTTCAGGGTTTTTACCCAAAGTGGTCTTATCAATGGTTGCTTTTAACTCAACCACATTACCAGCGTCATCTAACACATGCTCGGTAACTGCCAATACATAGGTGTTACGCAGACGAATCTCTGGCTTTTCAGGAGACAAGCGCTTGTAGCCTTTTGGTGGCTCAAGCTCATAATCCCCTTGATCGATATAGATGGTTTCAGTAAACGGAATTTCACGCTCACCCATATCTACATTTGGGTGCTTAGGCTGTGTTAGCCACAAGGTTTTATTCTCGTCATCCCAGCGCGCATTTACCCCTTCTGCCTTTAAGCTTTCCCATTCGCTAACCGCTTCATGGAAGTTGGTAATGGTTACTTTAAGAGGTTTTAGGACCGCCATACCGCGCGCCGTTGTATTCTCAAGAGACTGACGAATACTAAATTCAAGAAGACGGAAATCCACAACGCTATCAGACTTAGTGACACCCACACGCTCACAGAAATCACGCAGACCTTCAGGGGTATAACCACGACGACGCATACCAGCAATAGTTGGCATACGTGGATCATCCCAACCGCTCACGATACCCTCATCGACTAATTGTTTAAGCTTACGCTTACTGGTCATGGTATGGTCAACGTTCAGACGACTGAACTCATATTGATGCGGTGGGTACTTAATGCCCCCTTCAACACCAACTTTCTCTACTGCCCAATCATAAAATGGACGGTGATCTTCAAACTCTAGAGTACAAATTGAATGGGTAATCCCTTCAATGGCATCTGACAAAGGGTGAGCAAAGTCATACATTGGATAAATGCACCACTTATCACCCGTTTGGTGATGTGATTGATGCATAACACGGTAGATTACAGGATCACGCATATTCATATTAGGGCTGGCCATATCAATTTTGGCACGCAGTACCGCTTCACCCTCTGCATACTTACCATTTTTCATGTCTTCAAAAAGCTGTAAGTTATCTTCCACACTGGCATCACGCTGAGGAGAAGGCTTACCTGGCTCACTAAATGAACCTCGATTTTCACGAATCTGTTCAGGCGTTTGCAAATCTACATAGGCATCGCCTTGCTTAATAAGCTTAAGCGCCCATTCATGTAGTTGGTCAAAATAATCAGAGGCATGATACGGCTTATTTGCCCACTCAAAGCCCAGCCACTTAACATCATTTTTGATGTTATCAATATAATCCTGCTTTTCCGCTGTTGGGTTGGTGTCATCAAAACGTAAGTTACAAATACCACCAAACTCTTTGGCAACACCGAAGTTTAGACAAATTGATTTGACATGACCTAAGTGCAGATAGCCATTTGGCTCTGGCGGGAAGCGAGTGATAATTTGCTCGTATTTATTGTTGGCAACATCTTCACGGATAATATGACGAATAAAATCGTTTTTTTGATCCTCTTTGGGCTCAGCTGAGGCATTTGTTTTATTATTTTCAGTACTCATCGAATTACTTCTCCTATTAAAATCTGGATATTATTCATAAATTTGCCCCATTCTATCAGGTTTACCAAACCCTGTAACAGCTAGACACATGACAACCTAAAAAAAAGAGGTTAGACTACCCCTTTAAATTTAAGCGTATGCATTCTATATAATTAATGTTAATACCTATTTAATACCTTTATCTATATAGTGTTAATACGTCTTTTAAACAAGGGGTTATCTGCTATAAGCAGAAATAAATTAACGAAGCCTTGGTCATAGTTAATATCTTTAACCCCTACAAAAAAACCAATTATTAATCATTTATTAATGAAAACTTGGGTTTATTTGGCACTGAGTCCAATAAAAGCCCTCAAGGACATCTTGTGAATGCACTTAAAACTTTAGGTTTTGGCACTTTAATGATGCCTCTTTTTTTGATGGGCTGTACCAACACCAATACAACCCCAACTAATAATGCCGGCACCAATACCAACACCAATGTTACAAACAATGTTAAGGATACAAAAATGAGTGATATGCCTGTAGTTCAGTTAAACACCTCGATGGGTGAAGTAGTTATCGAATTAAATGCTGAAAAAGCACCTAAGACCGTAGAAAACTTCGTATCTTACGTAAAATCTGGTCATTATGACGGCACTATTTTCCATCGTGTTATCCCAGACTTCATGGTACAAGGCGGTGGTATGGACGCTAACATGAATGAAAAGAGCACCAACGCTCCTATCGAAAACGAAGCAGACAATGGTCTTAAGAACGAAGAAGGCACCATTGCTATGGCCCGTACTCAAGACCCACATTCAGCCACTAGCCAATTCTTCATCAACGTAAAAAACAACGCTTTCTTAAACCACTCTGGCAAAAATATGCAAGGTTGGGGCTATACTGTATTTGGTAAAGTAACCAGTGGTATGGATGTGGTTAAGAAAATTGAAGGCGTTCCAACAGGTCGTTACGGCATGCATGCTGATGTGCCAAAAGAGCCCGTTATCATCGAATCTGCAGTTATGGTTTCTGAATAATTTGGCCTAGTGCTAATTATAAGTTACTAATGATATGATGCTAATAAATGACCCTGCTGTTATTGATTACAGCCATCTGATAACCACTCGGCCCTATGATGTGCGCCGAGTGGTTATCAGTGATTTGCATTTATCAGCTGATGAGCCTGCCTTAGTGCAGGCTTTTTTAGCTTTAGTTGATGACTTAATCGCTTTACCCAATTTGACTGAGTTTTATATTCTTGGAGATTGGTTCGATGCTTGGGTCGGTGATGACAGCTACTTAAGTTTAACCGCTGGTAAAGCCAAACAACATTGGCTCACCCCTATCATCGACAAGATGTCACAACTAAACAGCCAAGGCTGCCGGATAAAAGTGATGCACGGCAATCGCGACTTTTTGATTGGGCAAGGCTTCTGTGATTTATTTCATGGCGAGCTAATTACCGAGCCTTACTTAGTGACTATCGGCGATAAAACCTTGCGCTTTGAGCATGGCGATGGGCTATGTACCGATGACAAATCCTACCAACGTTTTCGGGCCATAATCCGTCACCCTCTTATCAAATGGATGCTACTAAAAAGACCACTGCACAAAAGAATCGCTTTGGCACAAAGAATCCGTCAAAAAAGTGCCTTAGATAAAACCAACAAATCCATGTCCATTATGGATGTCAATCAACAGGCGGTACTTAAAGCATTAAAGCCTGTAGATGCTTTATTACATGGTCACACTCACCGCCCTGCTGTTCATGCAGTTGTCACTGATAAACAAAGTAACTCGGCTAAGCCCCGTTACGTCT
>JAHHUJ010000217.1 GCA_020024075.1 Psychrobacter sp. | reverse complement strand
GCCTTCTTAACGTATTTAGCCGCAAAGTTAACAATACTACCTTTCGCTGTGCCGAGCATATCGCCGATAGTGCTCACCACGACTGTCTCAACAGGTGTCTTATCAATAATTGATTCTAAAGTGGCACAAAAAGGCTGTAAGATAAATAACAGCTTGGCGTCAGAGTCATTAAGTTGATGTTTTAATTCTCGTGGGGTGTAAAGCGGATTAATGAGAGTCAGTACCATGCCGGCACGTAGCGCACCAATAATAGTAGGTAGGTATTGATTGACGTTGGGCATCATTACCCCAACGGTACTGCCTTTGGGTAATCCCAGACTTTGAATCCAAGCGGCAATAGCAGTCGATATGGCGTCGACTTGCTTATAAGTGTACGACACCCCCATGTTGGTCATGAACTTTTCATTGGCAAATTCAGTGAGGGTTGCATCAAAGAAGTCATTAAGAGATTGGTCCAGATAAGGAATGTCTTTTGCCACGCCTTTAGGATAAAACTCAGTCCAAAACTTATTCATAGTCACCTTCCATAGTTATAAATATCACCTCGACCTTGAAGTGATTTTGCTGTTCTGTAAAACAACTGTCTTAGAAACTTTGTTCCAAGTGGCTCGCTAAACCCAATCCTTAGGTAAGCGAGCTACTTTTTATCAGACATCTTCTTGTTAACGACAATATCTTATTAAAAATAGACTTTAGAGCAGATATTAGGGCCATCGGTCATCATAGGTAGTTTGATTTGGTTAATAGCAATTGCTACAAAGCCAAGTCAGACTATAAATACTCACCAAACAACCTAGGCCCTATAAATTACAATAGCACAGTAGCTTGCTCCGACAAACACCCAATGTGTTGTCTATTCTTAGCTTATCCCTTAGCCAACTACTTGCCAGCCTGCGGTTGCTCCATACTGATCTTGGTGGGCGAATAGAGGGTGAGCCTGTGCTTCTGCTAGGGTAAGCACAGGGGTCACACAAACATCGGCATCAGCAAAGACTTGTTGCCAATACGATAAGGGCTGGCTTGCAAATTTATCAGCCACAGCTTTCATGGCAGCACGGCTGTCTGGCATATTGGGCAACACCCCTCGTTGCCAATGCGTATCTTTGAAATCTGGCAACTCCAATGCTTCACAAAGCCCTTGCCAGAACTTAAGCTCAAGCGAGCCTACCGCCATATAACGCTCATCTGACGTCTGGTATAAACGGTAGCAAGGCAACAGGCCCCCTAAGAAGTCATATTGAGGAACCGGTCTTTTACCAGTCATCTGTTCGATAAGCTTACCAGTAGATTTCGGCATCACCAGATGATGATATAAGCTGTGGGCCATACTGACATTAATGTGACGACCTTTGCCAGTAGATTTGGCTGCAATAACCGCCGCCAACAGTGCTATCACTGCGGTATCACTACCCCCTGCTAGATCAGCAAACTGAATGTTAGGCATAGCTTGCCCGCCATCCGCTGTCTTTAACTGGTCGAGCACGCCACTCATCGCCATGAAGTTGATATCATGACCCGCTTTTTGGCTCCAGTCATGAGTTACCTTATCGCCATCAGCATGACCATAGCCGGTGATAGACACCATAACCAGCTTAGGGTTCAGCACTTGTAGTACGCTAAAGCTTAAGCCCATAGCTTCCAATACTCCAGGGCGAAAGCTATCGAGCATAACATCCGCTTCTTTTATCTGCTCTTTGATAGCTTCGATACCTTGTGGGTCACGGAAGTCTACTTTTTGGGTGTCTTTATCATGATTTAGAGCGGTAAATAATTCACCAAACGCACGAGCGGGATCGCCTTGTGGTGGCTCAATCTTAACAATTTGTGCCCCAAGGTCTGCAAGTAGCCTAGTGGCAAAAGGACCCGGTAAATTACGAGATAAATCAACTACTTTAATGCCTTGCAGACAATCCGCCATTTGATCTAATAGTGGGTTAGTCATCACTAAACTCCTGAGCTTTTTCAGCCATTTCTACTAGAATGTTAGCCGGTGCAAAACGCTCACCATAAGCAGCAGCAAGCTCATGGCTACGCTCAACAAACTTTTTGACACCTATGGAGTTGATAAACTGCAGCGTACCGCCTTGATTTGGTGCAAAGCCCCAACCGAAGATAGAGCCAACGTTCGCATCGGCTACTGTTCTTACCACGTTCTCCTCATAACATTTGGCGGTCTCATTGGCTTGAACATATAGCAAACGGTCAGCTAAGTCTTGCTGTGAGGGCTGCTCCTCTTTGGTTAGATAATGCTCGGTCAGCTCAGGCCATAAGCGTTTTTCACCATTTTCTGGGTAGTCATAGAAACCTTTACCAACCTTCTTACCTTCGCGTCCTAGCTCCTTCACCATTTTTTCAACGACTGGCATGGCAGGATGCGCGGTAAAGGTTTTACCTTCAGCTTGTAAAGCACGTTTGGTCTGCTGCATTACGTGTAATGACAGGCTTAGTGAGACTTCGTCCTGTAGCGCTAGTGGTGGCATTGGCATACCGGCTTTTAGACCCGCAACTTCGATGCTACGAGGGTGAACCCCTTCGGCCAACATCGCAATACCTTCTGAGACATAGGTACCAAATACACGGGAAGTATAGAAGCCGCGACTGTCATTGACTACGATTGGGGTTTTAGCAATCTGACCCACATAATCAAAGCCTTTGGCTAAGGTGGCGTCATCTGTCTCCTCCCCTACAATAATTTCAACCAAAGGCATCTTATCTACTGGAGAGAAGAAATGCAGTCCGATAAACTGCTTCGGACGTTTGCTGGCTTTGGCCAATTCAGTAATCGGTAATGTTGAGGTGTTAGAGGCATAAACGGCTGTTTCTGGGATAACCGCTTCAGCACTACGGGTACATTCCGCCTTAATATCAATATCCTCAAATACCGCTTCAATAATTAAATCACAACCTTGTAAATCTTCATAAGACACAGTAGTTGTAATTTTATCTAATAAGGCTTGTTTCTTTTCTGCCGTTGAACGACCACGACTAATTGCCTTATCCAACAATTTGGTAGAATAGTTTTTACCTCTTTCAGCGCCTTCGATAGAGGTGTCTAACAGCACAACCTCCATACCTGCTTTGGCAGAAACATAAGCAATACCTGCGCCCATCATGCCAGCGCCAAGGATACCCACCTTACTTACTTTAGAGCGCTCAAACCCTTCAGGACGTGACTGACCCTTCTTGATATTGTTCAGCTGAGTCCAAAGAGTATTAATCATGTTTTTTGATACATCAGATAAGGCACAAGCGACAAAATAACGCGATTCAATTTTTAGACCATTATCGATGTCAGTTAAACAACCCTCGAACACACTGGATAAGATATGGGTGATGGCTGGATAGTTGCCATGAGATTTTTGATTGGCCATTGCCGGAGCAATTGAGAATATTTGAACCACTTTCGGGTGCTTGCTATCCCCTCCTGGAATTTTAAACCCTCTTTCATCCCAAGGCTGGCTGGCTTTAGAATTGTTATTAATCCACTCTTTGGCTTTGCTGATAAGCTCTTCGTTATCTTGGGCGGTATCATCAATAACACCAATCTCTAGCGCTTGCTGAGGACGAAGCTCTTTGCCTTGAGTCATTAAC
>JAHHUJ010000216.1 GCA_020024075.1 Psychrobacter sp. | reverse complement strand
CTTTAAAAGCTAAAAAACCGGCACCCAACGGATTGGCTGCCGGCCAATTATAAGCAAAAAAAGTTAAATAAAAGTTAAATAAGAAATAATGAAGACTAGAATTGGTACTGATAATTTAAGACGAAATCACTACTTAATAAATCACTGCTTAAAGTGTGTCGCTAATATAGATCAAAGTGGCTAAGGCGACCACGGGCGCTGTCTCAGTACGCAATACTCGGTTGCCCAATTGCCAAGGTAAAAAGTCGCTATCACGTGCTTGAAGATATTCAGACTCTGATAACCCGCCTTCAGCTCCGATTAGGATGTCAAATCTGGGCTTTGATTGGGTCTGTGCAGCTTGAGCGAAATGCTGCTTAATAGAAGTATTGATATCCAATTGCTGTTTTTCTTGTTGGCTAGGCACAGCCAAAACTAAGGGCAGGGTGGGCTGATTAAAGTATTGTTGATAATAGGCATCAGTTACCAGATAGCTAACATCACTGTGTGGCTCACCACCTTGATGCTGTAGCCACTGTTCAATAGACACCGGTGACATCACTAAAGGCGGACGGTTTAGCCCGCATTGTTCGCAAGCAGATAAGGCCACTTGTTGCCAGTGATTGAGCTTTTTGTCAACTTGATTGGCCTTCAATCTTACCTCACCATGTTGGCTGGTAAGTAACTGAATGGCAGTAGCCCCCAATTCGGTAGACTTTTGGATGGCATAATCCATTCTATCACCGCGACTCATAACAATGGCAATGGTGCTATGAAAATTACTACTATTATCATCAGTGTCATGAGCAATGAGGCGGGCTTGAGCCGACTTTTTGTCAATAGACTCAAGCTCAATGATACTCTGACCGCCTAAACCATCAAAGATTAAACTCTGTTCACCAACTTTGGCACGTAACACACGGCACCAATGATGATAAATATCATCTGACAAATTAAGCAGACTGCCAATAGCAAGTTGGCTTAAGCAGGCTGGAGTGGGGGTGGCGCTAGAGGATTCCGAACTTAGCTGTGCTAAATTCGGATTAAAGAAAAAACGACGCATGCGATCAAGCCTGTGTGTTTGAAGGAGTCAAGCCTAATGATTGTACTAGGCGCTTGTTGGGTTCAACACGGTTCATAGTGTAGAAGTGGAGGGCAGGTACGCCTTCAGCTATGAGCACTTCACATAAACGGTGTACCACCTCAAAGCCGAATGCGCGAATGGCTTTGCGGTCATCGCCGTAGTCGGCCAACTGCTTACGAATAAAGCGAGGAATATCTGCGCCGCAGCTGTCTGCAAAGCGAATTAAATTGCTTGAATTGATTATGGGCATAATGCCGGCAACCAATCTGTGCTTGTCAGTATCAATACCGCGCTTTTCTAAAGCGTCACGCAGGTATAAATAACTCTCAGCATTATAGAAAAACTGGGTAATAGCAGAGTTAGCGCCTGCTTCAAATTTATTGATTAAGTTTTGAATGTCTTTTTCGAAGCTTATGGCTTGAGGGTGCATTTCAGGATAAGCAGCGACTTCAATTTGGAAGTGATCACCTGAATGTTCACGGATAAAACGAACCAAATCCACAGCGAACGGCAGTTCACCCATACCTACTTGACCTGAAGGCAAGTCACCACGTAAAGCCACCATACGGCTGATACCGATGGATTTGTAGAAGTCTAAAAGTTCTGCAATTTGGTTTTTGTCATCACCAATACAGGAGATATGGGGAGCAATAGGGGTGTTAGCACGATTTTTTAGCGCCTCGACAATCCCTAATGTACGTTCGCGAGTGGTACCACCAGCACCATAGGTTACTGAAAAATAGCTTGGCGCCAATTCATTTAAAGTATCAAAAGTCTGATATAGCTTAGTGATGCCTTCATCTGTTTTGGTTGGGAAAAACTCGAAAGAAAATTGTGGCTTGCTCATATCCTGTCCTTGATGAAAAATATATACCGCCCTAATAATAGGCTGAGAAATTAATCTAATTTCTCAGCCCTTAAAGTTAATAACTAATAATGTAATCAGTTTAACTGCAAATGTTAAATACCAAAAAGTATTAACTTTAGTACTTTATTAACTTTAGTACTTATAGTCATCAGGCTTGAATGGACCTTCAACAGGAACGCCTAAATAGTCTGCTTGCTCAGGTGTCAACTGGGTCATGACACCATTGAAGCCTGCGACCATAGCTGCGGCAACTTCTTCATCTAGTTTCTTCGGTAATACTTTGACGTATAGACCGTTGGCACGCTCATTTGCTGGCAATTCAGAGAACTTCTCTTCGTGCAAGTACATTTGAGCCAGTACTTGGTTGGCAAATGAGCCGTCCATCACGCGTGATGGGTGACCAGTAGCATTACCTAGGTTTACTAAGCGGCCTTCTGCCAATAAGATTAGGTAATCGCTTTCATCTTCTGAGCGATAAACTTGGTGAACTTGAGGCTTGATTTCTACCCAGTTCCAATTATCACGCATAAATTGAGTGTCGATTTCGGTATCGAAGTGACCGATGTTACAGACCACAGCGCCTGGCTTTAATGCAGCAAGCATATGCTTATCACACACGTGGTAGTTACCGGTAGTGGTAACAATTAAGTCAGTATCTTGTAATAGGCGAGTGTTAATGCCTTCTGCTGAATTGGTGTTTTTACCATTGATATAAGGAGAGACTAGCTCATAGCCATCCATACAGGCTTGCATGGCACAAATAGGGTCAACTTCTGAAACACGAACAATCATACCTTCTTGACGTAAGCTTTGTGCTGAGCCTTTACCCACATCACCATAGCCGATAACTAAAGCACGGCGGCCGGCAAGTAACATATCAGTAGCACGTTTGATGGCATCGTTTAAGCTATGACGGCAGCCATATTTGTTGTCGTTTTTAGACTTGGTAACTGCATCGTTTACGTTGATAGCGGGTACTTTTAGAGTCCCTTTATTAAGCATATCAATTAAGCGATGAACACCGGTGGTAGTTTCTTCTGAAATACCATTAATAGTCTCTAGCATTTGTGGATAGTCATTATGGATTAGTGCAGTTAAATCACCGCCGTCGTCTAGGATAAGGTTGGCATCCCAAAGTTGGCCGTTTTCTTCACCGCCCACAAACAACTGTTGACGTAAGCACCACTCGTACTCCTCTTCAGTCTCACCTTTCCAAGCGAAGACAGGCACACCACTAGCAGCAATAGCAGCTGCAGCATGGTCTTGAGTTGAGAAGATATTACATGAAGTCCAGCGTACTTCAGCACCTAGAGCTACTAAGGTCTCGATAAGTACCGCGGTTTGGATGGTCATATGGATACAACCTAGAATTTTGGCACCCGCTAAAGGCTGTGCTTCGCTATAGCGTTTGCGTAAGCCCATTAAAGCAGGCATTTCAGCTTCTGCTAATGAAATCTCACGGCGGCCATAATCTGCTAGGCTGATATCAGCTACTTTATAGTCGCTGAAGTTTTCTAAATTGGTTTTTGAATCGATGTTAGACACTGCGTCCATCTCGAGCTCCTTGGTATTGATAAAAAATTAAGGTGAAAGAAACGCAGGTGTCGTTGTTTGCCCATTAGCTACATTTTTCTTATAAGCTACATTTTGCCTATAAGCAACATTTTGCCCATAAGCTACATAAT
>JAHHUJ010000215.1 GCA_020024075.1 Psychrobacter sp. | reverse complement strand
ACTTGCTAACTATATAAAATTTATAGCATAAAAGATTTAGCAGCATAGTAAAAAACAGCAACGACTTAATGTCATTGCTGTTCTTTATACCTTAGCTATATCTAAAACAACTATATCTAAAGTTTTAGATTAAGCTTTCAATCACAAGCTTATCTGCGCTCACATTTAACCGCATATTCAGTGCCATCAGCCCATGTTAGACGCATGATACCTAGATCACCTTTAGTATGCCAATCATAAGTAACGTTCTGACTGGCGTTATTTACATAGCGTGAGCCTGAAGCTGACTGTGCAATACCCATAATTACAGTTTGGTTATTCCAGTTAGCTTTAGGTAGGCTTGCGTTAAGAGTAGCTTCTTCGCCATCTATTGAGTATTTAGCGCTTATAGTAGCGTCGTCTTCACAAATAAACTGCTCAGGCGCCATACGGTCATAAGCTTTAGTGGTTGTTGCTGTTGCTCCTGGTGCAGTAGTCGTTGGACTAGTTGCACAAGCAGCCATAACTAAGCTTAGAGGTAATAAAGTTAGTAGCTTTTTCATAAAAAATCTCCAAAAGTTATTGTAATTAAAAGAACAAAAAATAGAGCAATTAATATCAATGTTATTTTATAAAAAATTGCACTAAGAGTAATTAATCTGGTATCTATTATAATCGACATCTCCTCGCTGTCTGTTACCTCTTGTCACGACTGTTAGTATTCTTTTCATGGTTTGATTAGATTGTGTAACATAACCGTCAATCATTTCAAAACAGTCAATCATTTCAAACCTACAACTTTTAGCCAAACAATCTATACCTAGCTAAACCCAAAAATATAATAACCCTAGTAACTAGATACCCGCTAATAGCCATATTGTCGCTGTAGCTGCTCAAGCGCTCGTTCGATATTGTTGATACGCTGAGTCACTTTGCTGGCTTTGGCTGGCAACTCAATTAAATAACTGCGCGCCTCTTTTTCGCTGATAAAATTTAAATTATCCCCTCTACGCAGCTTATCGTAATCATCTTGGTATTTTTTTAGGCGATCTTGCTCGATACCTAGCTGTTTATTTAACGAGTAGTACTGACGACCATCAGCATTAATACGCTCTAAATTAGCAGCAACATTGGCTGGGCACACAGGACTCATCTGCGCTCCTCTGCGGCCAATTTGATAAGCATTGGTCTCACTACAATACTGCTTTAGGCCCTCTTTGCGACCTTGCTCCCAAGCCCTGTAATCTGTGGCTACCCCTACTTTGGCGCAAGCTTTATTGTGATTATTTAAATAATCAGGCGTCCTGCCTGCTGCACCATCAGCAAAGCCAATCGCCTGCCAATTACCTGTCATACACTCCTGTTTTGACAAGGTAGCACAGCCCGTTAATCCAGACAATGTGGCAGCTACTATCAATAACGTAGGTCTTATTTTCAATGATGCTGCTCCCTTTATAAGTCCGGCCAACAGAGTGGGAGCATCCCTCTCTACTGGCCGGTATGATTAGTTTAACTTACTGCGAGTTTTAAATTTTGACCTTAAAACACCATTTTACTAACTCTTGGTTAAGTCTAAAGTAGTAATACCTGTTGCGGTATCTTCTTTTAAGGTATATTTCAGCACTAAGTAACCTACGACCCCAGAGATAATAGACCCTAAAATAATACCCAAACGGGGATCAAAGCCTTCAGTTACGCCACCAAATGCCAGACCGCTAATGAATAAGCTCATCGTAAAGCCCACACCACAAAGTAAAGAGACACCATAAATCTGTTTAAAGTTGGTGCCACTTGGCAATGATGCCATACCTACTTTAATAATAACCCAAGTCATTAGCATAATACCCATCTGCTTACCGAGAAATAAACCAGCGGTGATACCAAAGGGTACCGAGTGGAATAACTGGGCAAAACCTGCGCCTTGTAGTGAGATACCGGCGTTGGCAAAAGCAAATAGCGGTAAGATTGCAAAGGCTACCGTGCCATGTAAGTCATGCTCTAAATCTTCAAGCGGTGAGTGCTCAGGATCATCGGTGTTAACCATTGGGATAAATAACGCCAATAACACCCCTGCTAAAGTGGCATGAACACCGGATTTAAGCACTGCAATCCACATAATTATTCCAAAGAATAAATAAGGGGTAATCGCTGTGACATTACGCTTATTCAAAAAATATAGGAAGGGCAGACATATCCCTGCTACCGCTAACGACAGTAAAGATAAGTCACTGGTATAGAATAAGGCAATAATTAAGATGGCCCCAATGTCATCAAAAATAGCGATAGATACCAAAAATATCTTCAATGAGTTGGGTACTCGACTGCCCAATAAGCTCAAGATACCAATGGCAAATGCAATGTCAGTTGCTGCAGGGATGGCCCAGCCTGCTAAATATTCTGGGTTATTATGGTTAAACGCTACGTAGACCAAAGCTGGTACAGCCATACCGCCAAGCGCCGCTGCTGCTGGTAAGATAATCTGCTTAATATTTGACAGCTCACCAATCAACACTTCTCGCTTGAGCTCTAAGCCCACTAAAAAGAAGAATACCGCCATCAACCCATCATTAATCCAATGATGAGCATCTTTATCAATAATAAGGTTTCCAACCTGAACCACTACTGGGGCATGAATAAAAGACTCATACCAGTGGTTCAGTGGTGAGTTAGCGACAATCATCGCCGCAATGGCAGCGATCGCTAAGACAATGCCTCCTGCCGCCTCATACTCAAAGAATTTTTTTAGTTTTTGAAATACCATGCTTCCTCACTATCTTGCTAATGGGCTAATCGTTTAGCCCACCAAACTATTTAATTAATTTATTAATTTATTAATTTATCTTTATACATTTCACATTTATGGTAGCAGAAAAGTCTGCTATATCGAGATAAAATTTGAAATCTACAAATACCTAGCTTTTATCCCCTACTTTCTTAATGCAATAAAGCACTAGGTTTTATCAATAACTAGGTTTTATTAATAGATAAAATCCTCGCTGCTAAATCAGTAATCCATCACTCACATACCTTTACTGCGTGCTATAATTCACGACTTGATTTGACACGCTCCAACGGTCGTCTGCGTCCAGCTTTTTCACCTTGATTTTTAGATTCAGCTAAGCTATTTATTTGTAGCCTTAGCCTAGTCTTTGGACATCACTTATGGATTTATCCTTAACCCTTGAAGTTATTTTGATGTTAACCGCAGTGGCAGCTGTCGCCGGCTTTATTGATGCCATTGCTGGTGGAGGCGGACTACTGACCATTCCAGCGATGTTATTGGCCAATATCCCCCCTGTTTTAACCCTAGGCACCAACAAGTTACAGGCAGCTTCTGGCGCCTTAGCCGCTTCTATTACTATGATAAAAAAAGGCGTGGTATCACCTTCAAAAATGAAACTTGCCATTACTGGCGCTTTTATCGGGTCAGTTCTCGGTACCATCGCAGTACAGATGTCCTCACCAGATATGCTAGAAAAGCTTATCCCATTTTTGATTGCAGCTATTGGTATCTATACCTTATTTGCACCAAGTTTAGGGGAGGTAGAAGCGGAACCAAGGGTCTCAGAATCTACTTGGCAACGAGTGATAGCGCCTTTAATTGGATTTTATGATGGCTATGTTGGCCCAGGCACCGGTATGTTTTTTGCTTTGGGTAATGTCGCATTACGGGGCAGACAAATCATAGC
>JAHHUJ010000214.1 GCA_020024075.1 Psychrobacter sp. | reverse complement strand
TCCCTGATGGCACCAAGCTTGTGACCGTGCACAACCCTATTGTGTAAAAATAAATGTTTTCAATAACAGTTAAGGTGTAATGAACAAAATTCATGCTAACACCCTATCTAAAGTTAATAATATTAATGACCTAAAAATGTAACCCTAAAATACAGCCATTAAGGATCACTATGAAAGCGGGCGAATATAGAATAAAAGCAGGGGAAATGACTTTAAATGCAGGTCGCAGCGTACAAAGCATAGAAGTGGTCAATACTGGAGACCGTCCTATTCAGATCGGCTCCCATTATCATTTTTATGAAGTTAACGATGCGTTAAGCTTTGATAGAGAAGCCACCAAGGGCTACCGCTTAAATATATTAGCCGGTACTGCTGTAAGATTTGAGCCGGGACAAGCCCGTGAAGTAGAGTTAGTCGCCATTGCTGGAAAACAAGAAGTATATGGTTTCGCTGGTCGTGTCATGGGATCTGTCGACATCAAAAAAACCGGAGAAACCTCACAAAAACTGATTGACCGACGCATCCACGCTGAGCATTTTGGACCGACTACAGGGGATAAAGTACGCTTAGCAGATACCAATCTATGGCTTGAAGTAGAATACGATTTGACCAGTCAAATTGATCACCCTAGTGATAGCACTAAGACCCATTCATTGCAGTCAGACGTTGACACCATGCAGATTAGTGAAGGTGAAAGCAGCGACTCTGCCACCCGCACCGACTCTGATGATTCCATTTCTGGCAATACAGCAACAGCCCGTACAACCGTTAGTATAGGTGAGGAAGTAAAATTTGGCGGTGGTAAAGTCATCCGTGATGGTATGGGGCAGTCGCAGCTCTTGGCTGAAGATGTCGCTGATACGGTCATTACTAATGCACTTATCGTTGATTATACGGGTATCTATAAAGCCGATATTGCTATTAAAAAGGGACGTATCAGTGGCATTGGTAAGGCCGGCAACCCAGATATCCAGCCAGGGGTTACGCTACCTATTGGCGCTGCCACTGAGATTATCGCTGGTGAAGGCAAAATATTGACCGCTGGCGGTATTGACACTCATATTCATTTTATTGCACCGCAGCAGTGCGAGACTGCCTTAATGTCAGGAGTAACCACTATGTTCGGTGGTGGTACTGGGCCTGCTCAAGGCACTTTAGCCACTACCTGTACGCCTGGTCCTTACCACATTCAAAGTATGTTAAAAGCAACAGATAGCCTACCGATGAATATCGGACTGTTAGGCAAAGGAAATGTCAGCTTACCTCAGCCTATTATTGAGCAGATTGAAGCAGGCGCTGTGGGTCTAAAGCTGCATGAAGACTGGGGTACTACGCCGCAAGCCATTGATAATTGTTTAAGCATAGCTGATGACTATGATGTTCAGGTCGCCATTCACACTGATACCCTAAACGAAAGTGGCTATTTAGAAAGCACATTAGGAGCATTTAAACAACGCTGTATTCATACTTTCCACACTGAAGGCGCTGGAGGTGGTCATGCCCCAGATATCCTAAAAGCCATTGGTCAATCGCATGTACTGCCCTCTTCGACCAATCCAACCCGTCCATTTACGGTGAATACCATCGATGAGCATTTAGATATGCTTATGGTATGCCACCATCTGAGTCCTGCTATTGCCGAAGATGTGGCCTTCGCTGAAAGCCGCATCCGCAAAGAAACTATCGCTGCCGAAGATATCCTACATGATACAGGGGCGATCTCGATGATGAGTAGTGACTCCCAAGCGATGGGGCGTGTCGGTGAAGTGATTATTCGTACTTGGCAAACCGCCAATAAAATGAAAGCTCAGCGCGGTCATCTTGCGCCCGATGCCTCTGCCCAAAGCGAACAAGAAGCAGGACATATTCAGCTTTGCGAAACTGACTATGATCAAGATAATGATAACTTCCGAATCAAGCGCTATATCGCTAAATATACCATTAACCCTGCTATTACTCATGGTATCAGCGATATTGTAGGCTCTGTAGAGGTTGGCAAATGGGCAGACTTAATATTATGGTCGCCTGCATTTTTTGGGGTTAAACCCGACTGTATCCTTAAAGGCGGACTTATTGCAGCGGCCCCAATGGGTGACATCAATGGCTCTATCCCTACTCCGCAACCGGTTCATTATCGCTCTATGTTTGCAAGCTCACCGAAGACCGTGGCGCAAACTTGTATTACCTTTTTATCCAGCTCCTCTATTGAAAAAGGCGTAGACTCGCAGTTAGAGCTGACCAAAGTAATCAAACCAGTACATAACATTCGCCAAGTGCGTAAAAGTGATATGAAGTTAAATAGCCATTGCCCAAAAATGGAAATTGATCCTGAAACTTATGAGGTTCACGCCGATGGTGAACTGTTAACTTGTGAACCAGCAGCACAGTTACCTATGGCTCAACGTTACTTTTTATTCTAGCTATTATTTAATTTAGCTGTTTTGTATTTTAACTATTTATTGGGTGGTTTATTTGCCCCCTTATTTGAAATTCCTGCCCTTTGATAATCTAAATAGCGTATCGAGGGGTGAAACCAATATCGCAATAGATAGATGCTTATGAAAATATATACCCAACGCCTTAAAACCAGTGATCTAACTGCCGATCAAATAGCACTACTTGAAACCCAAGTTCAAGAAAAAAACTATCTTTATTTGGACTTCGACACCCGTCAACGTAGTCGGTTTAAGACCAACAATGAACGTAATGAACCAGTCGGGATTGACTTACCCCGCACAGATACTCTAAAAAGTGGCTGTGTACTATCAAACCAACAAGGGGATTTAATTCAAGTCATGGCTGCTGATCAAACGCTAGTTTGTGTCACAGCAGACGATGGCTTTATGCTAATGAAAGGGGCTTACCACTTAGGCAACCGTCATGTACCACTGATGATTACCCCTAACGCTTTGTACTTTGAACCGGATCATGTGCTGGAGTCTATGCTGCAAAACTTAGGCTTATCCACTGAACAAGTGCAAGCCCCTTTTGAGCCTGAGACGGGTGCTTATAAAGGGGGGCATGCCCATAATCATGCACACAGCCACTCTCATGACCATAGTCATGGTAATGCACATAGCCATTCAAATAATAGCCACGAACATAGCCACTCTCATGACTAAATCAATTGCTAACCTGCCAGCGGCTATAACAACCGACTCGCCTACAAATAGTCAGACTGTTATAGATAACCCTGCCCAACCCATTGATGTCACCGGACGGCTATTAATGCTGGCTTCAAGCAATCTGCCCATTGGCAGTTATACCTACTCGCAAGGTATCGAACCTGCCATTGAAGCAGGGCTAATTTATGACGAGAACAGCACTTTGGAGTTTATGAGTGATTATCTGCAGTTAGCATTGGCAAATTATGAATTGCCCGTCTTAGCATTAATGGTCACGGCTATCAATGATAATAATGAGCGGTTAGCACAAGCGCTTGGGGCTGACTATCATGCCAGCCGTGAGAGTAAAGAATTTGTCTTTGAGTCTAGCCAATTGGCCATTTCTCTATCTGCTTGGCTGGATGAAGTCTTAGAGCTTAATGTCCCAGATGAGCTACTGAAACATGGCTTTTTACCGCTGTTTGCCAATATCAGCGCTCATTGGCAAATACCACCAAAACAAGCGATGACCACCTATGCTTTTGGTCAAATTGAAAATATGGTATTGGCT